>JBCCFU010000071.1:0-6829 GCA_039029575.1 Bacteroidota bacterium
CTGCGGTATTGACAAAAGGTATTGACTTAGGGCTGTAGAAATTTGTAAGTAGTGCGTTGGCGATCTGAGGTTTATAGGGTGGGCGGATAAACGTGTTGCTCCATCCGATCTTAGGCTTAAGTCTTTGCGTGCTTGAAATAGAGCTTTCCAACGCTTGTAGGGTAGAGACATCTACAGCACATACTTTCTTCTTGTTGTCAAGGGCTTGGTTGACAATCTCTGCAGTAGCAGGGGGGATGTCGTAAGGATCTGAGTCATGTTTATACTTTTCAAGGTCTTCAGCATCTAAGGGGCCTAGGCTATTGCATCCAAGATGAAGTGTTAGCTTGGGGGTATGTACATTTTGGAGTTCCAACGACTTGAGGATATATTCGGTAAAGTGGAAACCTCCTATGGGGGCAACTACGGAGCCTGGCTTACTAGCATATACAGTCTGATATCTTTCTCGATCGATAGGCTCGGCTTTTCTTCCTAAAATCGGCTTGATGGGCGGGTTACCTAGCTGGTCTAGGAGATTTAGCAGTTCGTCGCGAGACCCTTCAAAAGCAAAACGAACGGTACGCCCACGTGAGGTAGTATTGTCGACGACCTCAACGAAGAGGTCATGGTTGCCGAAGTAGAGCTTGTTGCCTACACGTATTTTTCGAGCAGGATCTATGATGGTATCCCAACGAAATTGCTCTTCGCTGAGCTCACGCAAAAGTAGCATGTTGATGGAGGCCCCTGTCTTTTCTTTGTTACCTTTAAAGTAGATAGGCGCTACTTTCGTGTCATTGAGCACAACGACATCTCCTGCTGAAAAGAAAGTAGTGATCTCATTAAAAATATGATGAGAGATTTGACCTGTAGTTCGGCGAACGACCATAAGTTTAGCATCTTCGCGATAAGGAATAGGATAGTTGGCGATCAACTCTTTCGGTAGTTCAAAACCAAAGGACGATAGTTTCATAATAAATTGTAATATGTGAGGTCAAAAGTAATTATCATAAACGAAAAAGCAAAGAGAAGTGAATAATTTTATAACTTTATGCGCTTTTTAGCTCGAAAAACTTGTTCAAACGGGGTAAAATTTCTTCACTTATGACAATAAAAAAAACTGTTTATGAATTCTACTATTTTCGAAAATATCGGGGCTTTTTTACCGCTTACTATTGTTTTTTTAGGGTATACAGCGATCATCTATGGGTTGGCTATCTTGGCTAAAAAGCGTACGCAAAAGGTGGCGGACTATGTATTGGGAGGGCGTCATATGGGTGGCTTTGTAACGGCGCTGAGTGCAGGGGCCTCGGATATGAGTAGCTGGCTTTTGATGGCACTGCCGGGGATGGTGATGACAGAGGGGGTGGGGGTGGTCTGGTTGCCTCTTTCGCTGACGCTGGGTTCGTATCTAAACTGGTGGGTGGTGGCTGGACGGCTGCGTGTGGAGAGTGAGAGGAGGGGCGATGCGTTGACGATCCCAGCCTATTTGGCGCACCGCTTTGGAGGGTATCACGCTGGCTTGCACTTGTTGAGTAGTGCGATTATCATCTTTTTTTCTATTTTCTACGCGGTGGCGGGCTTTGTATCAGCAGGGAAGCTTGGACAGCTGCTCTTAGGAGTTGACTATCTCTATGCGTTGTGGGGCCTTGGCTTCTTTATCGTTGCTTATACAGCGATCGGGGGCTTTTTAGCGGTGAGTTGGGTGGATGTCTTCCAGGGTATCCTTATGTTTGCATCGCTGTTAGTAGTACCTTGGGTAGTCTATGGTCAGCTTGGCAATGTCTCTGAAGGTGTCAAGGCACTCGATCATAATGGCTACTGGGACATCAAGGCGGGTGTCTCTTGGGTAGGTCTGCTCTCTCTCTTTGCTTGGGGACTTGGTTATATGGGGCAACCTCATATCATCGGCCGCTTTATGGCGATACGCTCACCTGAGGAGCTTCCGTTGGCACGACGGATATGCACTTTCTGGATGGGGATGGCTATGGCTTTTGCTTTTGCTGTAGGGCTAGTAGGGGCTATATATTATAGGACGGCTCCTCTAGAGGATCCTGAGATGGTCTTTTTGCAGCTTTCAAAAGATTTCTTTAATGACTGGTGTTATGGTATCTTAGTATGTGCGGTGCTTTCTTCGATCATGAGTACGGTCTCTTGTCTTATCTTGATGGCGGCCAATGCGGTGGTGGAAGATCTCTATAGGGTCGTCTACAAAAAGAAAAAAGTATCTCTCTCATGGCATCGTATGACGGTATTAGGTGTCTCTTTGGTTGCGTTGATGATCGCTTCTGCTCCCCAACAGACGATCATGGCTTCTGTGGCTTTCCCATGGTGTGGACTAGGGGCCTCTTTCAGCCCTGTCATAGTCATGAGCTTGTACTGGAAAAGACTCACGCCTAAGGGGGCGATGGCTGGCATGGTTACAGGAGGTGGCTTCGTGGTAGGATGGGAGGTGCTCCGATGGATGGGCCTCGAAATGCTACAAGATATCACCGGGTTGTCGCTGCTGCCTGCCTGTATGTTGAGTCTTGTGGTGATGACCATCGTTAGCCGTGACTAGCTTCTTGTTTAGTTAGCCTCCTGAGATCTTTGATCGGTTTGTTCGAAGTGTCAAATCTCTTCTTCTAGGGTATCAAGATTTTTCCGCATTCCTACTATTGATGTATTGTATCCCTCCTATCAATACACAAGTAACGGTTAGCCCCTTTATGATCGATAATAAAGACTCTTTTTCTTGCTTTTTTTCATGAATTTGGGCTAACTTTTTTTTGATACTCTCAAACTCAGGATGTTCTTCTCCTAGTGTATCTTTGCAAAGCTCCAAGATTGTGAGGTACTCTTCTTCAGCTTTTTCGTAGTCTCTTTTTTCCAAAGCAAGGCTTGCGATGTTTTTACGAATGACGATTGCAAAATGATGCTCTTCACCTAGTGTTTTTTCGCAAATCTCCAGCGCTTTTTGGTACTTTTCTTTTGCTTTTGTATCCTCTTCTTTTACGTAATGTACCTTGCCTAGGTTGTTGTAGACAATTATCAGGTCAGGGTGGTTTTTGTCTTCACTATCTTTTTCGTATATATCTTTGATTTTATTAAATAGATCTATGGCTTTCTGGTGTTCTCCTTCTTTGCGATATATGTTGGCTAGGTTATTGTAAGATTGGGCAGTGACGGGGTGTTTTTTGCCTAGTTCTTTTTCTCGGATTCTTTTGGCTTTTTTGTGCTGCTCTTTTCCTTTTTCTGGGTTATTCAAAGCACAAAAAGCGTTGCCAAGGTAGTTGTGGGAGTCTGCGATGTCTAGTTTGCATTCCTTGATTAGATGATCTTTTCCAAGAGGTTTGCATTTCTTCAGCCTTTTTTTTCTTATATCCAGGGCTGCTTTATGGTACTTTTTTGAATCTTTGTACATGCCTTTCCTGTAGCAGGTGTTGCCCTTGTTTTCATACGCAATGGCGATCTTAGGGTCTTCTTTTCCTAGTTGTTTTTCTCTGATTTTAATCACTTTCTCGAAGAAGTCTTCAGCTTCATCGTATTTCCCTTGTTTGAAGCGAACTCTTCCTAGGTCTTCATACGCGGTGGCGGCTCTGAGGTCTTCTTCCTTTAGTTCTTTTTTCCTTTGTCCTTCTTCCTTTAGTTCTTTTTCTCTGATTCTGACGGCTTCTGCAAAATAACAGACAGCTTTTTTATATAAGAGTAAGATTTCGCATATTTTTCCGAGCTGCGCATAGATATCTGCCTTTTTTGTAAAGGAGCTTATTTCGGGATGTTTTAGCAGTGCTTCACCATGGGCGAGCAATGTTTTCCAATGTACTGAACCAAAATCCTTTGTGTAGATCTGTTTTCTGCTTTTTCTTAAGCTATCGAATCGCTTTTCGTTGTAGGCGAGGAATGTCTCCGCCAGCTTTTCGATGAATTTGTTTTTGGGGGGACATTGTATACGGATCAAGTCTTGTACGATTTCATGCACATGGATTACTTCTTTTTCATGGTCTTTTTGGATGAGAGAGAGTTGTTCAAGCTTGGCAAGGTAGCGGCCTGTAAGTATATCATCTTCGTCTTCTTCTAAGTTTTGGATAAGCTCTATAGGGATGCTGGTACCGTTGAGGTAGGCAATTTTTTGTAGGATGCTGAGCCCTTTTCTTCCTATTTCACTTTCTTGAAGGTTTTCGATGCTCTGGATGAAGGGTTCGAGTAAATTTCTTTGCGTAGAATCGACATCTTTTTTATTGAAAAATTCAGCCAGTAATGAAAGATTGCCTGACTTGTTTTTTTCGCATTTTCTGAGAAGGCTTTTTGTGCTGCTATCCATAAGTAGGCGGAAAGTTTGTTGTACTGCTAATGGATGTTTTGGCATTATCGTAATAAGCTTTTTGAGGTCGGGGTCGTCACCGTTTTTAAGATATCCTTGTGTGGCAAGTTCCATGATTTCTTCTTCGGTAAAAGGCTTTAGTACAAGGTTGTTTTTATCCCAATCATTTCGACGGCTATTACATGAGGTGATGATGATGTGCCCACGCAAGCCATCTAGGTAGGAGCGGATCGTATGCATATCTGGCGCATTTTCGAATAGGTAGAGATAGTGTCCCATTCTTAACTTTTTCTTGATCTTCTTCAGGTCAATCCCATCGGTATCGTCTTGCTGGGGGGTAGAGGGGTTCAATACATCGCTGGCGAGTTGGGGGAAGGCTGAAAGTCTCATCTCTGTGGCCATGAGACTGAATTTCTGGTTAATTTTTTCATGGCTAGACGCATCAATAGAGATAATGCCATCGTACGATCGCTTCTCCATTCTTTGTTTCAAAAAATGTTCTACCAACATTCGCTTGCCAATGCCTGGAGGGCCTGTAATGGGCGGGGCAATGGCAAAATCTTTTGATGGGTCTAATGCTTTGTTTAGCTCGTTAATTTCATGGGTTCTACCCACAAAATAGCCATCTTTCATTTTAAAATCGTTAAAATCATAAGCATATTTTGTCTCTTCTCTTCTTTCAATAGGTTCATTTAAGGCATCCATGTCCTTGATACCTTGGACAAGGCATATCAAGTCATCAATAGCTACCCGCACGTCTATGTCACCTCCGCTTTTCAGGATGCGTACATAATCCTCGTCTAGATCATTTTCATCAATCTCTAAGTATTTTGCATAAGAGGTTTTTGCTAAACGGTCTCTATGTGCTTGGCTTACATCTTTCTTTTTGATAAATTTTTGTGCTTTTTGTGTCATATGACGCTTGTACGTCTTCTTTGGATTAAAATCTTTAATACGATATCTTGCATGTTCGTGAATATCAAATTTTTCTCTATCATCTTGGGGCTTGGGATTATTTTGGTTTTTCTGTTGCAGGAATTTCTTCCTATAATGGAAATATTGTTGGTGCCCCGGCCACTTCAAGACTTCACTACATTTGATGGCATCACCTGTCTGAGGATTAAAAGCTTCCACAAAATTATCTATCCTATGACTATCCAAGGTGTGTTGAGCAATAGATTCATTAAAATGATTTACAAAGACTACACGATACAAGGTAGCTACCTGGGATTGACACGTGTTGACTAGGTTGGGGGAAGAAACGTAGTTGATGATGTTAAGTTGTTTTGTTTTTTCTATGGCTATCACTGAATCACCATATATTCTTGTTGCAATAGCTAGGGTGCCGGGGGCATCAAAGGTAAGGCTTGGCAAGGTCTCTCCCTTCTCTTCATATTCAAAGAAGCTGAGAAAAGTACAAATATGTGAAAGCCAACCTCCTAAGGAGTGCCCAGTAGAGGAGACACTAAACTTGGCGTTATTTTTATTTTCTATTTCTTCCCTTACGGCACCAAGTTCTTCCATTATCCCATAAGCGAAATTATCTAACCCCTTTCGAGTGAATCTATCAAGCCAAATGTCATCTATATCTGTTTTTACGTGGCTTATGTTGGAAGGATCTGTCCCCTGGTGGGCTAGCACAATTTGCTTTTTCCTCTCGTTGACATAAATCCTTCCTCTATATTCTTGTTTCATTGGTTTCATTTTCTTCAACAGCTCGAAGAAAAAACTATATTTTTCATCATTTTTTATGACGATGTTTTTGGCCACTTTCCAATCTTCTAGCCTGTACAGCTTATCTTTACCTTGTAGTTCGACTATGTCACCTACTTTTGCATCGTTTTGGTATACATGTGCACTGAGTACGGCATATTCAAAGGGTGAAGGTGTGGAAGAGAGATTGAGCAAATTGCTGTGTGGTAAGGCTCCTTCCTTTTTTTCTTTGTCCTCGGACTGGGTCATCAAGGCCGCGGATAAGCTTGCTAATGGAAAAAGATGCGTACAGGATCTATGTCTATCTCTTTGTTCTCTTTTTTCCTTGTGTTTAAAAGCTTCGAATTCATAGAGATGGTGGGATTGGAAGGGGTCAATGATATTCCTTGTAGCGTACGTAAAAGGGACTATCTTTCTTCGACTTGAAGAAGACCATGCATGGTTGGCTCTTGAGAAAGAATGGTAAATTCTTTTGCAACTACGTAACGCGGCCTGCAATGGGGCGATTGAGAGATAGAGTGGCATTGTATACAGAAGAAGGGGCTTTTTTTTCATGTCTCTTTATTATAGGAAAATGTTTATTACTTGCTCAGTTTGTTATTTTATATTAAAAGTTTACATGAGTAGATATCACCAAAAGCAGATAGACATAAAACGCATTTTTTCCAGCCTAATTCCCCACAAATAATGTGAATAATAGGTACAGAAAAATCGGAAATTTGATGAAGACAGAAAAGAGTAAAAAGTTAAACAAGGAGGCCTAGACACTAATGAATTGAGTTAGACATAGTAAACTCAGTTAGTGCTTGTTAGTGCTTGACAAGTCCAGTTAACAAG
>JBCCFU010000072.1:0-6663 GCA_039029575.1 Bacteroidota bacterium
ATTCTTTAAAGAGATTTTTGGCTTCTTGTTTGCTCTCTTTTTGCTTGTATAAATCAGTGGCTTGCTGGTATTGGGGGTCTTTCCGCATGGCTTTGAGCCTTTTAAGGGATTCGGAAAGTAGGGCGTTATATTGTTGTTCTGCGGCCCAAAAGCGTTTTCTTAAGAGGGCTTGCTCGTAACTAGTGGTCTTTATGGGTACCTCTGTGATGAAGGAGGGGGGTTGTTTTTCTTGCCATATGGCAAATATAGCGATTATTTGTCATATAAAATATTATCTTTGGGATATGAATAATCGATGGAAACGGAAGATAAGTTGTGTATATAACACGTCTTATCATATTATTTTTTGCGCAAAATATAGGCGCTCTATATTAGTGGATGAAGTTGAAGATAGGCTTAAAGAGCTTATAAAGGAGAAATGCGAAAAAATGAAAATAAAAATAGAAAAATGGAGGTAATGCCTGATCATGTACACTTATTTTTGAGAATGAAACCGATCCATGCTCCTAACTTCGTGATTGGTCAAATAAAAGGATATACATCAAGCATGCTTAGAAAAGAGATGCCTTTTCTGAAGGAAAAAATGCCTACTCTTTGGACTAGAAGTTATTATGTGGAAAGTATTGGCCATATATCAGAAGCTACGATAGAGAAATACATTGCTGGTAATGGCAAAATTCATCCTATGGCTGAAGCCAAGGGCTTTCTTTTGCGTTTATCGTAAGGCACTTGTTTTTTAGAAAAAAATTAGTACATTTGTGAGGTCATGATGAGCTAAGTTAAAAGCTTAGTCGGGGATAGGTATCGCCCCGTATGCAATCATGAACTTTCTTAGACACTTGAGGAGGAGGCAGAAGTCACACTCTCCTGAGTTCACTTGGGACAGAAAGTGTTGCATAAAACGTTTTCTAAACTTGCCCGAGCGATGACTCCTTTGGAGCTTTGGAGAGACGCAAGCAGGTTGGGAACCTCTGTTATTTAGGAAAGAGAAGATATCAGACCAACAAAAATAAAAAAATACCCGACCTTGGCCCATCCATATACATACAGACTCTTGATCAAAAACTCTATGGCCCGAAAAACTTCTAAAAAGTACTTTATCATCCCCTTTACCATTGTCACCCTCGCAGCCCTTGGCTACGGTGGATATATATACCGAAAGCGTAAAAAGGAGGGAGAAAGGCTCATAGCATACGTTCAGATGGGGCATAAACCTTCTGTACAATACGTACTAAAGCAAGGAGGTAACCCCCACTTCCGAGATAAAAACGGCAACACCCTGCTTATCTATGCCGCCATCTACGGACACCTGCACCTCACCAAATACCTTATCAAAAAGTGGAAAGTCGATCCCAACCAAGTCAACAAGGAGAAAATAAGTCCACTCATGTGTGCAGCCTCTCGAGGCGACCTGGCCATAGCGAAATACCTCATTGAAGAAGGAGGCGCTGATGTCAATATCACGAGCAAAGAATTAGGTACTGCCCTCATGCAAGCCACCACCAACGGCAACCCCGAACTAGTAAAATACCTCATCGAAAAGGGAGCCAAGATCACAGATCGAGACAAATATGGCAACACCATACTTATCTATGCAGTTATCAGTGGCCACTTCCCTCTCGTAAAATACTTCATTACACAGTTGAAAGTCGATTCTAACCAAGTCAACAAAGATAAAATAAGTCCACTCATGTGTGCAGCCTCTCGAGACGATCTCTCCATGGTCGAATTCCTCGTAAAAGAAGCAGGTGCCAACGTCAACATCATCAGCAAAGAGCTGGTAACCGCCCTTATTGAAGCTACGCGCGCAGGCTCCCTAGAAGTAGTCACCTACCTCATCGAGAAAGCAGGAGCCAACGCCAAACAAAGAGGTTCTAAACTAGAGATGCCCCTCCTCTTATACGCTATAGTCAACCAACACTTTGAAGTAGTAAAATATTTGGTAGAAAATGGACATGCCACCACAGACGAAGCCTCCAATGAAGGGACTACCTCCCTTCATCTGGCCGTTCATGTAAGAGATACCGAAGCGGTCAAATATCTTTTGAGCAAATCAACTACAAACGTCAATGCACAAGATCGCAAAAAAGTGACCCCGCTGATGATCGCCGCGGAAGCAGGATACGCTGACATCGTAAAAATACTCGTAGAAGAAGGCTACGCCGATGTCTCCATAGAAAACGAACAAAGCATGACAGCCTACCTCTTTGCCCTTAAAAACCAGCACCTCGAAATAAGTGATTACCTAAAAGAAAAAATGAAAGAAAAAAAGGAGTCATAGAAAACGTAAAAACGGTCTATCTTCAATATATTGCTAAACGAGCTTAACCCTTAACTGCCTTAATGAATAATATAAAAACGTTTCTTGCTATAAACATCCTATCGTTATTTGTACTACTTATTTCTGCAAACGACTCATGCCAAGCATCTCGTATGGGAGGGGGGAAATGGCAAACAAACGTTCTCTTTAAACAATTTTAAAAAAACTACGATCCTCAAATAACCAACCCACCCCAAGGAGTCCCCATAGTATCAAAAAAAAGCAAGGTCATTATGAAAGTTGAAGAACGCTATAAAAAGACAAAAATAGACCTCAGCGAGGTCATAGAGCATTTTTCACTCAAAGAACGCAACATGAACATAAACCTTGGTAGTACACTTTTTGAGACATATACGATCGACTCATCAAAAGCCTGCTATACAATCACTCGCTTTGATCCACCAGTATACAAAAAAAGCAAAGACAAAGGTACATTAGAAGAGCAGTACCGCTATGCGGTGCACTTCGATAAATACAATCGTTATGAAGACTTCTACGAATACGAACTTAACTTCTACAACAAAGACGACTTTCAAAAATTTATCAAACAAGCAGCTATCCCTCCTGAAGACCTCGAAGAGAAAGATAAATCATATACAGACCCAAAGACCAACCAAGAAAGCACAACCTCATCCACAACCCACCTACTAATGATCGCCCTACTCGCCGGCCTATGCCTTCTAGCTATCAAATACATCTATAAAAAAGAAAAACATCAAAAACACGCAAAAAGCTAGTTCAACTTTTCCTCACCCGCCATGTCTTATACACTATACAAACAGCTCAACCTCCCCCAAGTCGCCCAACAAACCCTTGCTCAGTGGAAAGAAAACCAGACCTTCGAACAATCCGTCAAACAAAACAAAGACAAGCCTCAATTTAACTTTTACGAAGGCCCCCCCTCAGCCAATGGCAAACCAGGCATCCACCATGCCCTCTCTCGCACCCTCAAAGACACCTTCTGTCGCTACAAGACCATGCAAGGCTTCTACGTCCCACGACAAGCAGGATGGGATACCCACGGACTCCCCATCGAACTTAAAGCAGAAAAAGAACTCAACATCACCAAAGAAGACATCGGCCAGAAAATATCCATCGAAGAATACAACGCCTACTGCCGAAAAATCGTCCTACGCTTCCAACAAGAGTGGAACGAACTCACTGAAAGAATAGGCTATTGGGCCGACATCAAAAAACCCTACCTGACGTGCGACAACGAATACATTTCCACTGTCTGGGGCCTACTCAAACGCCTGCACCAGAAAAAACTACTGTACAAAGGCTATTCCATCCAACCCTACTCCCCCGCCGCAGGCACAGGCCTGAGCACCCACGAGCTCAACCAACCCGGCTGCTATAAGATGGTCAAAGACACCACCATCGTAGCCCAGTTCGCCAAAGAAGATGAACCCAACACTTTCTTCCTCGCTTGGACCACCACCCCATGGACCCTTCCAGCCAACACCGCCCTAGCCCTTAATGCACATATCGCCTACCAAAAAATAAAGACCCTCAACCGCTACACCCAACAACCCATCCACGTCATCCTCGCCAAAAAAGCCGTAGCCCGTTACTTCGATGCCAAGATGGAAAACACCCCCATGCACGCCCCAGACAAGCCACAAGACCCACTCCCCTGGCAAGTCGTAGAAGAATACCAAGGGAAACAACTGGCAGGTATAAAATATGAACCCCTCATGTCTTACATCCCCGTCGAAGGAGCTTACACCACCGTCACCGCTGATTTCGTCACCACCGAAGACGGCACCGGCATCGTTCACATCGCCCCCACCTTTGGACAACAAGACTTTCAACTCGCCCAACAGAAAAACATACCTTCCGTCATGGTCACCCGACAAGGCAAAAAAGTACCCATCGTCGACCCACAGGGACGCTTCGTCGAAGAAATCACCGACTTCGCCCACCAGTACGTCAAGTCCTCCTACAAAGAGAAAGCCGACAAAAAGACCCTCTCCGTAGACATACAAATAGCCCAAAAGCTCAAAAAAGAAAACAAAGCCTTCCTCGTAGCCTCCTACCAACACAGCTACCCACACTGCTGGCGTACAGACAAACCCGTCCTATACTACCCACTAGACGCATGGTTCATCCAGACTACCACCTACAAAAAACAACTGGTTGCAAAGAACAAAACCATTCACTGGCAACCCCAAGCCACCGGCATAGGCCGCTTCCAAAACTGGCTAGAAAACCTCCTCGACTGGAACATCAGCCGCTCTCGCTTCTGGGGCACCCCCCTCCCCATATGGCGTACACAAGACGGCCAAGAAGAAAAATGTATCGGCTCCCTCCAAGAACTACGCCAAGAAATACAAAAAGCCATCTCCGCCGGCTTCATGCCCCACGACCCCTTTACCGAAAAAGTAGACTTACACCGCCCCTATGTCGACGACATCATCCTTTGCAGCCCACAAGGTCAAAAGATGTACCGCGAAAGCGATGTCATAGACGTATGGTTCGACTCAGGAGCCATGCCCTATGCTGCCAAGCCACACATACCTCTCGACAAATACGCCCAAGATAACCCACCCAACCACTACCCCGCCACCTTCATCGCCGAAGGCGTAGACCAGACACGTGGCTGGTTCTTTACCCTACACACCCTCGCCGTCATGCTCTTCGACAGCGTTGCCTTTAAAAACGTCCTCTCCTGTGGACTTTTGCTCGACAAACATGGACAAAAGATGTCCAAACGTCTTGGCAACACCATCAACCCCCTCGAACTCATCGAAAAAGTAGGCCCCGACCCCATCCGCTGGTACATGCTCACCAACACCAACCCATGGGAAAACCTCAAATTTGACCTACAAGGCGTAGAAGAAGCCAAAACAAAATTCTTCGGCACCCTCCACAACACCTATCAATTCTTTGCCCTTTATGCCAATATCGATAAATACGAGCCTTCAGACAACCCACCCGACCCCACTTCCACTACCCGTGCCGACCAGTGGATCCTCTCACGCCTTCAACACCTCATCCAAACCGTCACCAACGCCTACCAAACCTATAGTCCAACCCCCGCCGCACGTGCCCTACAACACTTCGTCATCGAAGAACTCAGCAACTGGTACGTACGTCTCAACAGAAAACGCTTCTGGGTAAGCGAAGCTACCAAAGACAAAAACAACGCCTACCATACTCTCCACACCTGCCTACGTACCGTCGCACAACTTGCTGCCCCCATCGCCCCCTTCTATATGGACCGCCTCTATCAAGACCTCCATCAAGGGCAAAGACCATCCGTTCATCTCACCACCTTCCCCCAGGTAGACAAAGCTCTGCTCAACCCCTCCCTAGAAAAACAGATGGAAAAAGCCCAAAAAATATCCTCCCTCGTCCACGCCCTGCGCAAAAAACACACCCTAAAAGTACGTCTACCCCTTCAAAGAATACTACTCCCCATCAGCGACAACCAAGAAAAAGCTACCATACAAACCGTAGAAAAACTGATCCTTTCAGAAGTCAACGTAAAGGAAATAGATTACGTCGAAGATCAGCAAACCATCGTACACAAAAGAGCAACCCCCAACTTTCAAGTCGCAGGGAAGAAATATGGGCCTAAAATACAAGCCCTAAAACAAGCCCTTGAAAAAATGGACCAAGCCGCCATACAAACGCTTGAAAAAGAAGGTAAATATCACCTTGAACTACAAGGAGAAACCTTAGAAATACCTCGTGAAGACATCATCCTCACCAATGCCGATCTCCCCGGCTGGGCCACAGCTTCCGAGGGCAACCTCACCGTAGCTCTCGACCTCACCGTCACCCCAACACTCCAAGCAGAAGGATGGAGCCGCGAAGTCGTCAACAAAATCCAAAACCTACGCAAAGCCCAAGGCCTCGCCGTAGAAGATAAAATAACCCTCCAACTCGCTACCTCAGAACAAACCCTCAAAGAAGCCCTTCAAACACATGAAAACTATCTCATAAACGAAGTTCAAGCCCTAACACTCACGTGGAAAACCGACCTCTCTACACAAACAGTCACTACCATAGAAGTCGATGGCCACACCCTAAAAGTACACCTAAAAAAATCAAACCCGTAAAAAATTTCACCATATATATATTTAAAAAGTGCTCTTTAATTTGTAGTACACAAAAAAAATACTATATTTGACCCTAAACCTATACGTTCAATCCTATAAAACCCTTCGTATTATGTCATCATTCCTTCAAAAAAACGCCCTTCTATTATCTTTCTTGAGTCTTTTCGTCTCTCCATTGCGTGCCGATGAATTTGCAGAAAAAACCAAAAAAGTTGCTGAAAATTTAACAGAAGCATACAACCAGCCAGACAAAGAGAAAAAAGAAGATAAAAATTC
>JBCCFU010000073.1:0-6644 GCA_039029575.1 Bacteroidota bacterium
ACTATTTTGTTGTTGCAAGGCATCGAAGGTAGCTTTGACGAGATTATGGGGGTTGGAAGAACGCTTGGATTTAGCCAGCAGGTTCTTGATGCCAGCAGCTTGTGCGATGATACGTGTAGCACCTCCTGCTACCACACCTGTACCAGAAGAGGCTGGGCGGAGGAAGACGTGACCAGCACCATACTTACCATCTGCTGGATGCCAGATGGTATCCCCGCGGAGATTTATTTTTATGAGCCTCTTACGTGCATTTTCTATCGCTTTGGCAACAGATTTTTGGACATCTTTGGCTTTACCAGTACCGTAACCAATGGTACCATTCCTGTCTCCTACCACAACAATAGAGGAAAAACCGAAGTTACGACCTCCCTTGACTACTTTGCTCACACGGTTGATATGAACGATCTCTTCTTTTAGTTCAAAATCACTGGCTTTAATCTTTTTCTTAGACATATAATAAGGGGTTTTTAATGTTTTAATCCTGCTTTATTGGCTTCTTGGGAGATAGTCTTGACCACGCCGTGGTAACGCTTCCCTCCACGATCGAAGACAATATTGGTAATTTTCTTCTCTTTGGCTCGGGTAGCGATAAGCTTACCTGCTTCAAGGGCCGCTTTTATGTTCTTACCTTTGATCGCAATACCAAGGAGGGTCTTTCCTTGGGCATCATCAATAAGTTGTATGCGAATACGCCTGTTGCTGATACTCGGCACCATACGAGGGCGCGCTGCTGTACCTTGCACTTTCTTGCGTATACGAAACCGTATCTTTTGTCTTCGTCTTTCTTTTAGTTTCTTAATGGCCATATTTTTTGTGCTATATTGTTTATCCGCTTGCTGTCTTACCCTGTTTACGACGTACATATTCTCCTTGGATACGGATACCCTTGCCTTTGTAGGGCTCAGGCTTGCGCAATGATCTTATCTTGGCAGTCACTTGACCAAGGAGTTGCTTGTCGTGACTTTTAAGGGTAAGGGTAGGGTTTTTTCCTTTGCTTTGAATAGTAGCTTCGATCTCTTCAGGTAGTAAAAAGTTGATCGTGTGTGAATAACCGAGATGAAACTCAAAAAGCTGCGGCTTGGGATTGTTGACTTTATACCCAATGCCTATGATCTCAAGGGTCTTACTAAAACCTTTTGTAAGCCCTGTCACCATATTTTGTATAAGCGAACGATAGAGACCTTGCAACGACTTATGCCTCTTCTGCTGGGTGGGTATCTCAAGGGTGACGGTGTCATTCTCTTGCTTGACAATGATATCTGGGTGGATAGCTTGCATAGATGCAGCTTTTGCACTCTTCACTGTGACCACATGGTCTTTAGAGATGCTAAAATCTATCTCTTGTGGGATATTGATGGGCTGGGAACCTATTCTGGGCATGTGCGTGGGGTTTTAATATATGTTACAGAGTATTTCACCTCCTATCTTTTTTTTACGGGCTTCTTTGTCAGTCATCACGCCTTGAGAGGTCGTCACTATGGCGATGCCTAACCCGTTGAGTACGTGCGGAAGCTCACTCGCTTTCTGGTATTTTCTCAGTCCAGGGGTACTTACCCGTTGGATACGATGAATGGCGGGCCGCTTCTTATCTTCTATGCTATACTTAAGGGCTATCTTGATCTTCCCTTGAGGCGAAGACGCTTCCTGTACTTCATAATTGTGTATATAGCCTTGCTCCTTAAGGATCTTTGTGATCTCTTCCTTGATTTTTGAATGAGGTACGTGAACGAAATTCTTTCCTCTCTGAAGAGCATTCCTTATAGAAGTGGTATAGTTGGCGATAGGATCGGTTACCATGTCTTGTCTGTTTCTTTTTAATTTGCTTCTCGCAATGAGTGTGGCAAAGTTATGTATTTTAATTGCGAATTGCCAATTACAAATGACTTTTTTATTTAGAAGGGAGTTTGAATGGTGTTTTTGAAGGTCTAAAAACGACTATAAGGGAAGTTTAAGGTGTGGAATGTCAACATAAAAAATTTATTTTTCCTATTTATTAGCTGAAGATAATCAAAAAAACGTACTTTTGCTTTCTAACCTATTAACAGCTAATCGTTAATATGTATAACAAATCTTTCTTCTCATCCCTCCTATCGATCGTACTCACTGCCTTTACTCTCTTTGCCACAGAGCAAACACCTAAAACTTTTGATACAACAATAGACAATTGGATTGACGAGGTCATAAAAAAAGACTTTCCAGATAATGATACATTTAAAAAAAAATATTTTGAATGTCAAAAATTTGAATATAATATGTTTAAAAAATTTATAGAGTTAGATGGCGAAATGAAACTTGAAAAAGAGAAAAGTCAAAAAAAGAAACTCTTGATCTTAGCTGAAACGAAAAAAAAAATCCAAGACGAAGAAGCACCAATAAATGATGAAGAAGATGATGGACGTGAATACAATCTTTTGCAGGAAAGGTTGGTTGACGTGTTTACCGCTTCCACTGAGCTAAATAAAGATTTTTTTGTAGATAGAAGAGGCTTTTATATACAAACTTTGATACTACACTTTACAGCAAACAAAAAGGTGAATGAACTCTTTTCTCACTTATATCCAGAGGGAGGATCAAAAAATATAGATACAATACTCAACGAGATTACAAAAGATAGCTTGAAGATAGAACCGAAGAGTCGTATTTCCCCACTACTCGAACAAAATGGAGAATTGGCTAAACTGACATTCCTCTTGTATAAGGAGGCTAAGTTAAGCAAAACTCTTGAAGATGAACTAAGTGCTTCAGAAATTAAAAAACTACATACAACCGTAAAAAAAGATCTTTCCGCCTTTATGCAAAAAGAGATAACCGTCGCCGAGGTCTTCGCCAAGAATGACCTCGAAAAGCTCAGGTTCTTAGCCGTCATCTACGCACTCTCTTATGGCACCAAGTTGAAAGACTTCTTAACTAAACTCGAACAAGCACCTACTCCTTCAGACGACTCCTCTTCAGGGGACGATCACGAGACCTTCACCCTTCCTACATGGGGTAAAGGCTTGACCGTTACTGGTGTCTTCGGTATCATCATCGTTGCTGCTATCACCTTATGGAGAAAAAAAAACACAAACAAAGAAGAAGAATAAATCCACGAACCCATCCCCGCCATTCGTAAATAGATTTATCGGAAAAAACGTATCTTTGTGTTCTAACCTCGAAAAAGTATGTATAAGCCATATCTTTCAGCATGCGCGCTATGGGTTGTGCTTACGGCCTCCTCCACGACTTTTGCCACAACGAAAGCAACAACAGGTCACCCAACACTCGACCAATACATCGAAGCAGCCATAGAAAACGCATTTCCAGATACCGAAACAGCACAAAAAGAGATAATAAAAAATTTCGAACAGCTACTCGAATGCGGTAGACAACAAAAAAAGATAGAACGGCAAGTGAAAGAAAAGAAAATTGAAGAACAATTCAAACTAGAGTTGAAACATTCAATGAGGTTTCACAAAAATGATAGAAAAAGAGCGCTCATTCGTATGTACGAATTGGATCATTCAAAAGACAAAAATGAAAAAAAAACACCTAAAGGCAAGAATAAAAAGACAATACCCAACCTAACAGAGCAAGAGTGGGAGGAAAAGATACTCAAAGAGCGAAAAGAAAAAAAGGGTCTGTACAGTGAAGAGAAAAAAATAGATACTAACATAGAAAACGCACTGAATGAGTATAAAAACGAAACAAAGAAAAAAATAGACGCTTTTCACAATGATATCAACGCCTTCAAAGAAGCAAAAACCAATGAAATAAAGCAAGCCTTGAAAGATAATCCCAAACTTGAAAACCTACCATTAGAAAACAACATGTTTTTTTATCTAAGTACGCTGATACTGCACGTCGCAAAAGACAAAAAGATAAATACATTCTTTGCACATCATAAAGACAAAAAACTCAATAAAATAGTTCAAAACGTCTCAAAATTTAATTTTGAAAAATATGACAAGAATAAGGTAATCCCTTTAAAAAGAAGCAACCCAATGCTGTATGATGTCATCGGACTTCTTTATATGAAAGCAGGCTTAACAACCACGGAAGCAGATGATTGGACTAAAACAAACATTCTAAACCTAAAAAAAGCCGCAAGAGAAGACCTCTCTGCCTTTATGCAACAAAAAAAAAACATCGCTGATGTCTTCGAAAATGCAATAGAAAAACTCAAGTTCCTTGCTATCTTTCACACGCTGTATGCTGATACTAAGATAGAAGATTTCTTAACCCAACTACCTATAAATCAATTCAAGAAAGCACCTGATTCTTCAGACGACTCCTCTTCAGGGAACGACTCTACTACCTCTTCCCTCTTTACATGGGGCAGAGGCTTCACTGCCGTCTTCATCGTCGGTATTATCATCACCGCTGCCATCTTTTGGCAAAAAAGTCAGACAAAAAATAAGCTCGAAACTCAAGAATAAACATTTGTATAGATCGGTAGTCGAGTTATTGATACGTTTTGTCCACTTTTCTGGTACGAAAAGCTTGGCAAAGAAGGTATATCAACCAGCTACAAACTTTGCTCTACTCTTTCGTTCTCTGTTTTGTTTTCTTTTCTTTATCAGCGTGTAGATTGTTAGCATTGATAGTACACCCACCAGCCCTACTACGACGAATGCACTAGAAATTAGGGAGGAAGGCTTATCAGAAGGCTTGGTTGGAGGTACGGAGGTAGGGGAAGAAACTCCTTTATTAGGTATAGAGAGAGGGGAATTTACTATAGGAGAGGAGAGCTTGCCAGAAGGAGCAGATGGTTTCGAGGGTATAGGGGAGGTAGTGTTCTTTGTAGACTTAGGTTTAGTGATTGGTGCGACTGAGGTCACCAGTTTGGGGTGTACTACTTCATATCCTTCTATCCGAATAAAGTTATCTAGGAGCTTTCTGCTATCCAGATAGCCATTATTTTCTCTGTTTCTTGGTATAAGAGGTTTGCTATATGCCTCTTCATATTTTTCGCGTAACAGTTCCATAAGCTTATCTACCAACTCCTCTTTTGATAACTCTTGATTGCTATAAGAAGATCTCCAATCATCTGAATCATATAAATAATATTTATCCCCAGAAAAGTAGATACCTCTTTCATGTCCCTCGCCACCAAAATAATTTTCGGTTGTAATATCAAGGTATTCTTCATATTCCTTTTCGGGGGCCGTGCTAGGAAAATTATCATCCCTAAGAAGCTTACTATCTTCCTTCTTAATGATCTTTGTGAAGTCAGGCTGTGATACAGACAGAAAGACAAGCATATGGGGTTTGATTTTCGCTATCTTTTCTTTTAAGTAGGCCTCTGTCACAGAAACGTAGCTCAACGGAAAATTAAGGCGTTTTTCAAGAAGAAGTTTACCCTCAAAATATTTTTCTACCGCTTTGGCAATACGATGATGAAAACCAGGTGTTTGCACACCCAACTCTGCAGCATCAACGGAAAAAAACCTTGACTGGCTTGAAATTGTTTCATCTTCCTGACAAACTGTAAACTTTTTTTGTTTTTTTCTTTATCATTTTTATCATAACAAGATGAATTTCCCGCTATATTCGCGCATACTTCTCGTATTTCTTGAAAGGTTAAAAGCCCTACTTCTTCGAAGGATTTTATATCTTCTTCACTCAACCGTTTCAACTGCAACATGTCTTGAAGGAACAAAGAGGTAAGCACTAAGACGGTTAAACCCAAACACTCTCCTTCATTATCTTTGTCGAAACTGTCACAGAATACATCGTATTCGTAAACCTCCTCTTCATAATCACAAACAGCACTATTTTTTTCTTCGTCTTTAGGAATGTAGGTATTGCCATTCGTATTATACGCAGCCTTAAACTTAAGCCTCCTTTTAGTTTTTGCTTCATCTATTTTTCGGAAAAATTTATTATAGACGCTCTTATCAGCCATCTTTTTAATTGCTAAATTAATCATCTTGTTTTTTTTGTAAACTTCATTTACAAGGTCATAGCGTCTTGTTTTTTGAGCACGTTTAATTGTATCTATATTTCCCTTATTCAACGAAATACCCTCAATAATCACCTTATCTCTCTGGCTCATCGTATCTTGTGAAAGGGTCTTTACATACTCAACTTTTTCATTGATTAAGTCTATGATACGATCCAGGTATTTATCTTGAACTTCATACTTTGCTCGTTTAAAGATTCCTTCACTGTTATGTAGGTCGTTAAAAAGAGGTTTTTGGCTAGGTAGAGCTACGAAGAAACATTCTAGTTTTTTAAGCAACGGTTTGCCCCGATTATTGTAAGTGTAATTGGATAGCGCGTTTCTCACTTTAGAAAGATCTATTGCATTAGAAAGAAATTGCTTCGCAAAATTGTCTCCATCTTTAATAGTAGAATTTTCGACACTTTCTATAAAGCATTTTTTGACCTCTTCAAACCCTTCTTGGTTGCGTGTATACTCCTCTATTTTTTCTAAAAGCTCTTTTTTTCTTCCTTTGGCTTGAGTAAGACTTCCCTTTTGATTAGTACTCTGAAGGGGTTTAGTCGTTGCTGCGCCATTGATAGACGACACACATATAAAAAGTGAGCTAATCCACACCCATTTCTTGAGTGGGTGATGTATAAATTCCCTTTTAATATATAAATATTTGTTCATAGAGCGAATGTTTATATATTAAAAGGGAATTTATACATCACCCACTCAA
>JBCCFU010000074.1:0-6604 GCA_039029575.1 Bacteroidota bacterium
GCGAGGTGTCTCGGTGATCTTGGACAGGCGTTTGGCAGTGGCTTTTTTGGCATTCTTTGCTGCATCCGGCAGGAGACTTGCCACTCTGGTGCAATCATGAAATCCTTGATAATCATCTTCACCCTGTTAACTCCCACCGTTCTCCAAGCCAGCCTATATAATAGCCTCTCAGGTAGTCCCTTGGTTTCCCTTTCTAGATCACCGTTTAGCGGTTTTTGTCAAATTACAGAGAGAGATCTCACAGACAACACTTCTGATGATGATTCTCTTTCATTCGATTACAAAGTCGTCTTTTTGTGCAAGCTCAAGGACATCCTATGGCAAGGATGGACACACATAGCCATTGACAACGTTGAAAAATGTACTGCACAGCCTTACTACTGCATCGTCACCAATAGTAAAAAATGCTATCTCTCCATACACAGAAACACAGTTGGTAACCCTAACCCGCAGCTTGCCTACATCTTCGACCTCTCCCAGTATCATTTTGTCAGCCACCCCCAAAAAACCATCAAGGACCAACTCGTTGTAGCCAAGCAAAACCCCTGTATCAGTGAAGCCAGTATTCATCACCCCACCCTTATCTTTCACTTTGACAAGTCCTGCACCTTCCACCCTTTTCTCCCTCCTATCATCAACACCCTACAAGATGAACTCATATGCTACCTTATCCAGACCAACACCTCTGAAAAAGAGATTACTACCCTACTTGACTATTTTGCAGCTGAAGAAATCGACGAAGAAGCTCTTTTCAGTGATAGTGAAATCCCTAAACAATCAAATCTACAACTCGCTTTTCCTTCGCTTTTTCAGAAAATCATGAATTTTGTATATCATCAACAGCAAAACCCGTCGATAGACAATGAGCTGACCGACCCCGAACATTTCTGCTATCCCTCCTTCCAAGACCCTCAAAAACTACCTCATATCCTGCGCATAGTCACCAAAACCAACCTCCACTGTCTATCGTTCAACGACAAGAACGAGGCTATGATACGAACTATCGATCAAGACATTTCTGACGAATTCATAGATCACCACTTCATCCAAATTGTCTGCACCGAACGGCAAGATATAACCTCCTCGTTCAACCTCTACCTGCTTCTTTCCCCTGATTATAAAACTTCCTATTACACATTTGAGGCCCTCTTAAAAGACTATCTATGTGTAGATATACTTGAACTCGCACACTCAGGAAAAGTTGCCAAACCTACACTTTCCGACTGGAAAGAGCAAGTTATCGACTGGAAAGAGCAAGCCAACACCCCTTTTCGAGCCACCATCTTCAATTACACCTATATAGAACAATTTTTCGATAGAACAAGCTTAGCCCATCAAGACGAATTTGATAAATTATCTGAAGTCTTCAGGGATAAAACAAAAGGTATACGCTATAAGCAATTTAGTGAAAAAGGCGCTTTTCTCCTTGTTAAAGATACTAAAAAGGACGAGAAAGGCAACCTGCACATCATTGATATAAGGAATGGGAAGTGTCACTTCTTTGACAACGTGGGACACTTTGAACAGTCCAAAAATGGAGCTTTTTTGTTTACTAAAGATTGTTTTGAGCACCTAGAAGGCAGCTTGCACATCATAGAGATGAGCAGTGGCAGGTATCATGCCTTTGACAATGTTTTACATTATTGGGAATCCAAAGATGGTGCTTTTTTGATCGCCATGGGACAGGATAACCTGCATATCATAGAGATGAGCAGTGGCAGGTGTCAAACCTTTGGCAAAGCTCGTCATTTTACAAACTCAAAAAAGGGTACTTTTTTGTTGATTAGAGATTTTAATGAAGGAATGAAAGGCAGTCTGCGCATCATTGAGATCAAAAGCGGGAGGTGCCACACGCTTAACAACGTGAAAGACTATGAAGAGTTCGAAGATGGCGTTTTTTTGTTGGTTAAAGATTGTAATGAAAAAGGGAACGGTCATCTACGCATCATAGATATGAGAAGTGGCAGGTGTTGCGTTTTTGTTGACAATGTTGAACGCTATGAAATGTCTAAAGATGGCGCCTTTCTGTTGACTATAGGAAAGGGAAATCTACGCATCATTGAGATAGAAAGTGGAAAGTGCCACACCTTTAAAAATGTTGAACGCTATGAAGTGTCCAAAGATGGCGCTTTTTTGTTTGTTGCAAATTATAAGAAAAAAAAGGAAGACGATCTACGCATCATTGAGATCAAAAGTGGCAAGTGCCACACCTTTGACAATGTGAAATACTATGAAGAATCCAAAGATGGCGCTTTTTTGTTTGTTAAAGATAACAAAAAGGACAAGAAAGGTAATCTGCGCATCGTAGCCATGGATACATGTAAGTTTCTATGCAAGTTGTCAAGTATCATACAATATATGCATACCACTACACCTTCTAACGAAACGCTGCTTAACACTATCAACCATTTGGGTATACTTAGTATCTGGAAGGTCAAGTCAGACAAAGTCGTTCTGCAATATAGCCAAGAGACTTCTGAGCTATTCTTGCAAAGGGGCAGTTTTTCTGATATGCAATCGAGGAGAGCTATACACCATAAGAGTGTTGCCTATCAAGAAAGTGTTGTCTCTCCACCTACCAACGAACAATCTCTCTATAGCTCACTCTTGAGTTCCTATTTGCTTCCTGTAGTTGACGATCAGGATCGTTTCAACCAACGTTATCGACATACTCTAGGTCATGAACCTAACGGTGCGTTTACTCCACAAGATTTTGCGCAACTGACGAAAGACCTTACTGGCTTATGGAGCAACACCTTCCAAGCTATGGTGAAAGAATTTATGACTTATATGCAGATTGATCCCTTTACTTCATCGGGAGGAACTCAAGAGATGCACCAGGTCGCCGATCGTCTTGGGGTCAACATACAAGTTTATACCTCTGACCCACAAAAGGATGCCAACCTGATTATCAGTCCACTCATCACACCCAAAAAAGGACGTTCTAGCACCACGATCCGTATTATGCAAGACACTCCTACTCCTTCGGAAGCGAACGATCCTCACAAAAAAGATGGTGTAGAACATCAAATTTCTGCCTCAGAACCTAACCAACATTGTCACCACTATCGGGCGTATCTGACACCCTTTAATAACAAAGCCCAAAAGCTCCCAAAAAGAGAGTTTATATCAGCTAAGTGCACACAACTTGACAGTGAGAACGAGTTCCCTCAATGGGATGACCAGAAAGAAGAGAAAAAAGAGGATAAGTAGAGTTACTGTTCGAGTCGATCCAGTGCAGACTGTACATTGCCAGGGGTCGAAGGGGCAAAAAAGAGGATCTTCTGCTCATCTAGCTGGAAATTGTCGATATCATGTACAGCTCCTTCAGGCACCTCTTGGACCAACAGCATCTCCCAAAAAAATTTTACCCCTCCATATCGTTTAGCGACTTGAAGCTCACAACAGTCATCATCATCATCCATAAGGCCCTGCAACTGATTCAATATCTTAAAATAGTGCTGATAACTCCATTGTATGATCTTACAGATACGTTGTCGTACTTCCTCTTGATTGTCTTTGCATTTTGTGATGATCAAAAGTATAGATTTTATAAAGGGGCTATTTTCCCAAAAGCTAGCATATGTACGCTGTAGATCGCAGGCACTCGCTCTAAATAGGTATCCTTCTAATCGTAAGATATCTCTTACATTTACGACCCATACAATCTTGCCTATATCTCTAGGAGCTGGCCTAAACGATGAAAACGTCGCTGTTGATTTTTTTGTCAGTTGTGGCTTACGGTATCTACTACTAAATCGTTTTTTTATAGCAAAAGATAATTTTTTTAGTAGGCACTAGATGTGCATATACTATGGTATCGTTGCACTCTGACATACTCCCACCACCAAAAAGGATACCCAATTTTGGATGGGGGCTTCTTGCGACCTAATGAGCTAGTCATACTCATTCTCTCGCTATAGCACCTGCGCTGACAGTATAGCTATAGAGCGGCTCTTTATACAAACACGCTGTCCGCATGCATCAGCTGGAGCTAAAGTAAAAAACATTTCTTTATTTTTAAAGAAAATAGGAGCTATCCATCGCCTTCCAAATAATCAAAGATTATTTTGGAGTAAGAATTCCGCCCAATTCGTTAAAAAGGAGGGGTTGTCTTGCCTTCTTGTCCAGCCATAGACCAATCTATTGACCCTAACACTATAAGCCAAGGGCTGTTGCCTACTAGGTGAAGTGGCTACTTGTAGCGAGATTGGGGACGTGGAAGTACTATTAGATGTTGCCTTGATAGGGGCAACCATGCATGAGCAAAGTAACAGGCAAGCATAACGTTTATTTCATGGTAAATTTTTTAGTGAGTAATATAGGATATAGGACAAGGTATATACACGTTGCCTAAGTTTAAAAGATAACAAAGTTAAGAAAAATCACATTTTATCATGAAGGTGAACTTTAGAAAAATACCTGTTAGCATTTTTTATCTAAACAGTTGTGGTACTTTTTTCATTGGTAATGCACAGTCAAGTTTGCGTCAAAGATAGACTTTTTGGAGGCTGAGGACAAGTTTGAACTACTGTTGGAGTTGAGTGCGACTAAAAACTAGGTTTTTCAAGTTGAAGATGCTATTTTTGCTCCTTCAAGATGCAAAAAATAAGCCTATGCGACATAGTCCCGTTTCTATTCTAAACTTTTTAGCGAACCATTATGAGAGCCTTAAACAACTCTTCGAGTATGCGAAGACTTCTCGTATGATAGAGGAAGAGAAGATCAGTCAGTTAGGTCTCAAAGAGCTGCGTAGCAAGCTCATCAACTATAAGATCTTACGTCCAGCAGGTGAAGGAAAATATCGTTTTGAAGAGCGCTACTTTGACTTTTTCTCTTTCCTTGCCAGTGACTTCTCGCTCGACTTGCCTGCGCAGCTTGCCAAATACAAACATTCGCTTACTACCCTTTTTGCACAGCTTAAAGAGAGTAAAGAGACCGAAGAGGTGCATTTTATCGCGCAGAAAATCATTGCTGAGGTAGCCTCTTTCCTTGTCCACTTGGAAGAAAACACCTTGGCACTTATCGAAGAGGTAGACAAGCTCCGCAACATGCGTAGGTTGGAGATGAACTATACCGAACAGGTTAAAAAGTCGGTCTATCTCATCACTCACTTTTTGGAGCCTCTCAACTTGATCCTCGATCAGCATGAGGAGGCCATCATCCAACTCGTTCGTTCGATGATTCAATATGCGTACGATCAATACCTTGAAGCGTTGGACAGCCACGAAGGAGCCCCTTATGAATTGCTCCATAGCCACCTTCTCATCGTCGAAGAAGAGCTTCAAAAACATTTGAACACATTGGTAGATTCACTGCTTCCCCTCCTTAACCAGATTAAAGTAGGAGGGCCGATCATCAAAGGTCTTAAGCTCTTCCGAGACCATTACGGGAAAGGTGAAGATGCTCGTTTCGAAAAATTCCTGCCTCTGCTCCATGATACTAACCCAAGGCATTCGCCTGTACGCTACGATCTTGAGCTAGCTGCTGAAAACATCTTAGAAGAGTTTGCCAAAAAAGCACCGCTCCTCATTCATTCTGTCGAACAGAGAACAGATATATGGTATTTCCACGAAAGCTTTTACAAAAAAAAGCTACTCGAGAGCTTACCTATTGAAAACTTCTTTCAATGGTGTTTGACAACCCTTGCTCAAGAAGAAAAAGGGGCCATTAATTTCCATAAATTTTTTAAAATGGCCAACTTGCTTTTCAGAAACAGGTTTAAAACGGTCTCTATACCCAACAAGATAAAGTTACAGCTCGCAGATGGCTCCCTTACTGTCCCTCACCTCAACATTCACAAAAAATAATCTTATATGAACTATCCTTTAGAACATCGCCAACTTGTCAAAGAACTGCTCAGTGGAAAATTCATTGACACTGACTCTCCTTTCTATAAGGTACTGCGCGCAAAAAAAACGTTTTATAGTGACTTTTTCGAGCATACTTTCAACTATCACTTGGAAGGCCATGGTGAGTTTTACTACCTGACTTCTACGGAGACTTCTGAGAATTCTTCTCGAGACTTCTTACTCTTCTTGTCGTTGCTTTGTTATGAGTATCAGAACCGTGGAAAAGACATTGTGCACAAAATCAGCGAAGGCACCTTCTTGGTCAAGGAAGTAAGTCAGTACATCGAAAGATCTGCCAAAAAAGACCTCTTGGATAATACGCAGGTGATGGACCGCGACGGGCAGCTCAATGTAAAACGTTTTCTTGATATCTGGGAGAGACGTAATCTGGTGGTGTATATCAACAAAAAGATAGCCCTAGAGGAAGGTACCCCAGTGACCAAGTTTCAGTTTAAAGAGGGTATCAATCTCTTTTTGCATGTCGCCTTTGCTCTATACGAAGACTATTTGGAAGAAAAGCGAGCAGAGGGATCGTAGCTTTGTGAAAGCAGGGATGGTTCCTCTCTTTGCCTAGCACTTAAGATCACCCTTTCCAATGATCAAAA
The DNA here is from genome assembly GCA_039029575.1 of Bacteroidota bacterium. Taxonomy (GTDB): domain Bacteria; phylum Bacteroidota; class Bacteroidia; order Cytophagales; family Amoebophilaceae; genus JBCCFU01. Next base: position 6,458 of record JBCCFU010000074.1, read on the forward strand.
ATTTGCCAATAATCTTACTTTCAATCACCCTATCCATCCAGAAGAAAAAGAAAATATAGATGAAGGCTCTCCTATAGAAGAAAATATACAAAAGTGTATAAGTGAATGGAGAAAATTTTTGCAAGAGAAAAATGACCTTTTATAAGC
>JBCCFU010000075.1:0-6407 GCA_039029575.1 Bacteroidota bacterium
ACAAAGCTCAGTTTCGGTGGTTGTGTCATCGCGTCGACAGAAATCGAATTTAATGTTAGTTTAAGACACCTAAAGTCGCAGCCTACAAGCATTTTCTGTCGCATGAAAATGACTTGAAAAGAAAAGAAAAACGATTGTGTTCTGTTTTTCTTTTCTTTTCAAGTCATTTGCATGCGACAGAAAATGCTTGTAGGCTGCGACTTTCGGTGTCTGAAACTAACATTAACTTCGATTTCTGTCGACTCGATGACACTACCACGGAAACTGAGCTTTGTACGGAGGATGCCTTGGGATGTGAAGATAATGGTGGGCAAACGACGAATTTGATGACTTGGGATATAGAAGGTTCGGAGGATACGCTGTATAGCGGGAACTTTTTGGGGCAAACGAAAAAGGGGATGGTGCAAGCTTTGCCATGCAAAAAAGGGAACGGTAAGGAGGACAACTGTCTAGGGAAGAAGCCAATTGTTTTAGACGATATGATGGCAGCGATGTACAAGAAGACGCAACAGAAGATGACTCTTGACAAAAAAAGAAGAAAGAGCGTTCCTATTTTATTGCATTTTTTGCCAAAAATTGATCCTAAAATTATAGCCATGGTAGAGGAAAGAAAGGCAATGCAAACTACCCAAAAAAAACGAATGAACAGCCTTGCGTATAGCCCGACTAAAGTATATCATGAAAATAGACTGAAGGTGCTCAACTTCGTAGTTCCCTATGTAGTTCCTTCAGTAGTTGCACTTACGTTTCCTTCTGAATGTATGAAAACGGAAAAAGAAGAATTTCTATTAGCTGCTAATTTTTCTCAGAGATCTCCATTTATGACTATTATTTCTGGCCCAATTGGTCTTGGATTGGCAGAATTTGGAATAAGAAGTACAGTACTATATTACTCAGAAACAGCAAAAAAGTATAAGCATGAGTTTACTGGTTTATTTAAAACGTTTTTCTACAGCATTTACATATATCATAACGAACACGCAAATAATCATAAATACGACTCGAAGCTTGACAATCAAAAGTTGCTTTCTTTGATTAAAAAAAAGGTAATAGGCAGCGTCGGTCTTTTTTGGGCAGAGTATATAGCGATAAAGATCAAACCCCTCAAAAAGGTGGTTGATTATCCCATGTGGTCTATAGTGGTAACTCCTATAGCAGTGTTGTCTGGTATGGACAATCTTTTCCAAAGGCCGAGGTCTGAAGCAGATGATATGTTCTTTTAGTGTGCAATATGTCACAGTGTTTTTTTGGCTACAAGAGGTGTGAGCTATTCTTTATTTTCCTTCACGTACATACACATCCAAACGAAGCTCCGTAAGTCCCCGCTTCTCCTTGATCCTCCTTTTATGGCTTTTTCTCCTCTTATAAACGGCATGATTTTTTTCTAATTTTTGTAATCTTACGATCATTGGCTTCATATCACTGACCATCATCGATAGATTTCACATGTGACCAATAGTGGACGTCGGTATAGTAAGTTACGCCTGCAAGGTGATAGTTGTTTCCATCAAGCGTCATTTCCTCCTCAAAGTCGATGGGGAGCCTTTTGAGATGCTTACTTCCTTTTAATTCTCTTCGGTATAACATTAAAACCTCTGGATACTTCACAATCTTGTCTCTAGCACGGCCTACGGGTACTTCATTTTCTTTGTCTTCAACCAACACTTTACTGACTTTTTTATATTTTTTCTTATAAGATTATTTGTCGCTGGTAATTTGATAGTTGGTATCGCCTCATACCACTTCCCTGCATGTTTATGCTCCGTTGGAAGGCCTACAGCTTCGCAGGAGTGTTCTAACAAAAAATACATCTTACATATAGGTCATGGCACCTTATAATATGCTTGGTCGAAGGACTCAATGATTTTTTTCTCACGGTCAGCCTGTCTCAAACCAACAGTCTACCAAGGGCCTTTATCAACTTTAATATTGGTGCCCATTCTCCTTAAGAAATTTTCGGCCAATATCTCAATCATATTAAGGAATGCACTGTAGGCATCATATATTTCGTCTTTCTTAAATTCTTCATTGTATTTTCGCAATTGAGTGGCTATATAGGTAGGGTTGAAAGGTGCTTGTTGGGCATTGGGTTGTATGGCTTGCTGGGCTAGCTCTACAAAGCCTGCCCACATATCCTGCTCAGGGTCATTTTCTTTCTTTGTGACGTACTTGTTCTTCTTGAAATATTGCCGCTCCCTCAATGCTTTAACGAGTGGTGGGTTTTGTAATAAGAGTTGTACAGCTGCATTGAGGTAACATATATTAGCTTCGTCACCGTTAAAGTTTTCCAAGCCAATCAACCCACTATTGGGGCCTACCTTGGGTGGGGGCTTTAACTTTATCAAGGCATCATACAGTTTTTTAGCAGTCGTGCTATCTACCTGAAGATTTTTCTCTATGCTTTGTTGGCTTGTGAAAGTCAAGAAAGCTTCTCCATCTATTTCTTTGTTCTTGATTTCCTTAAGAAGTCCTTCCTTCTGAGCTTTCGTGAGTGTTTTCAAGGAGTTGATCCATTCTATCAATTCTTCTTGCGTCTGAATAGCAAATAAGAGCTTGGGCTCTTCTTTTATTTCGTCATCTTCTTGTTCTTCCTTTTTGAGTTTTTGCTTTAGTTCTTCAAGGAGGGGCGCATACTCATCGGAGAGTTTCAACTGGTCGATAATTTCTTGTGTAGGCAGTTCATCCAACTGTTTTTCCGTAACGTCCTTCTCTTTGATTTTTTTCTTTAGCTCTTTTCGCTTTGCTTCATTACCTACGCCAGATGTGTCGATAAACTCCGTCAGGTCATCTTTTTCCCAATCTTTGAGAGGTTTTTCAGGAATTTTGCCGCCTTCTTTTCCATTTCCATATCGAAAGTAGAAAAAGGTGCTCCCTCCCACAACAACAAGAAAAGTAAGTGCTATAAGTCCCTGCTTCATGTATTTCCTTATTTTTCTGCCCTTTCCTCTTGTTTCTCTTCTCTTTGCTCATAGGTCTCATCTTCTTTTTGAGCGTGTAGTTGGTGGCAAATCCCTGCCATTAGTAGGAGGAAGAGAGACCAGGTTGGAAAGGAAGTTATTATTTTGTGGGTTGATTTTATATTTTTTGGAGAAATAAGAAGTTATTGTTTGATACTTGTTCAGAAGAATGTTTCTGCACAAAATTACTACTTACAAATCAGAAGCGTTGAATTAAGATCTCTGAATGTTCAACGTCCCGCTACGCAGCGACGATTAAGCGCTAAAATGGTTTTTTTGTTTTTTAAAATTATAAATACTTGAAGAAAAAACATAAACTCAAAAGCATTTTTAAAGAGACACAGAATTTGATGGCACCTATCTTTTATGAGTATTCTTGTGTCCCGCTTGTTTTCTTTTTTTCTTGGGTCGACGAAAAGTTAATAGGATCAGAGCGCTTACTGAGACGACGGCGGTGGTAGTTAGTATAAAAGATACCGCGTTGGGCATAAAACCTTTGTCATTGCCTGTGTCTTGCTTTTGCTCGTCGTCGCCTCCACCTTTGTTGCCACCCTTACCATCTTTGTCACCTTTGCCGCTATCTCCACCACCATCATCATTCCCATCTTTGTTGCCACCCTTACCATCTTTGTCACCTTTGCCGCTATCTCCACCACCATCATCATTCCCATCTTTTTTCCCACCTTTACCATCTTTATCACCTTTGCCGCTATCTTCACTACCATCATCATTCCCATTTTTTTTGTCATCTTTACCACCTTTACCAGCACTGTCATCATCGTCATCGCTATCTTTGTTGCCACCATCTGTCCCCCAATCATCATTAACATTTTTGTTGCTAAATTTATTGCCTTCGCCACCTTTGTTGAAATCTCCAAGACCGTCATCATCACCTTTATTTGTTTTCGTGTCGGGATAGAGACTATCTATAAAGTCTTTCACAGAGTTTTCTCTAGAAAGATGGCCTATGATGGCCATAAGCTTGACTTTGTCTTCTACCGCCATCAGTGTCTTTTTCACTGTTTGGCTATCGTCGAGCAAAGTTTGCAACTCGTTTTTTACCCGCGTTCTCACTATTTTGGCATCTTTTTCCTCCCACCTCTTTTCAAGGCTGACGTTGACATCTATTGCCGATAGTGCCATTATCTGAGAGAGTAACTCATTTGTCTGCCATATTGAGATTTTTTTGTCACGTACTTGATCTAATGCTACATAAAGAGGAGAGACGCTTTCTTTTGTGATTTCATTAACAACTTGATCAAGGAGTGAAGAAAGTTTGGTATCATCGCTACCATAAAGATGCGTCAGTAGCTCTTTTACCGTTTTTCCTCCCGATGCATGGAGTATAAAAAAAGTTAAATAGAAAAGCATAGTTGTTGAAGAGGCTGCTATATTTCTATTTTTATGGCGGCTTAATGTAGTTTTAAATAGATGGATACGATCACTGCTTAGGCATAGGGAGATATCTTTTTTAAATTTTTCTCTCAATATTTCTTCTTTTTTTTGTTTGTTTTTAAATTTTTTGGTTTCTTTTATAGCATTTTTAAAACGCTTTTTTTCGCTGTCCTTTGAAGCTCTTTCCTTCTCTAGTTCGGACATTTCATCGCCTTTCGTTCCTTTTATATCACAATACACAGGATGAAGTATCGAATTGCTTTTAGGTGTCTGATACCTATCTTTTTGTTGTTCAGCATATTCCTCAAAACTTTTTATGCTGTTAAGTATTGCAAATACCATAGCACCTCTTTTGTGAGCTTTCTCATACTTCGTATATTTTTTTTTAAACTGCTCAAAATTTTCTGTTGTTTCGTCGTAGCCGTATTGCTGAGCAAGTAATGTCTTGTATTTTTGGCCTTCATCAGATGTTAATAGTTGTTTTTTTATGCGAGTATTATACTCTTTTATGAAGTTCTGAAGGTTGTCTTCAAAACCTTTAAACTTATCTTTTATTTTAGCTTCCTTTATTTCTAGGTCTAAGGTATTTCTCTCAAGTTCGTAAGCCAACTTGAAATTAGCTTCGAAATCGTCAGAAAATAGATCGGCTACCATCTTATCGATACGTTCATCAAGTGCATTATCTTCAGTGGTAGTTTTTGGTTTGCCTGTCTTTGTAGTAGGCGCACAAGGAATGGTTAAAATACTTATAGCAAAGCATAGTGATGTAAGTCGTATACCTCTTTTATTCATAGTAACAGGGGGTGTATGTTGCCTTTTGTGACATGCTCTCAAAACCAAAAAAGATACACAGTTTTGAATGAGGGCTTCTTGCGACCTAATCAGTCAGTTAGACTTATCCTTTTGCTATAGCACCTGCGGTGACAGATATTATCACTATGGAGGCACTTTTTGCAAACACGCCGCTCGCATGCACCAGCTTAGGCGAAGATAAAGGAATTTTCTTTATTTTCAAAAAAAGTAGGGGGGCTATCCATCGCTCCCAAGCGACTTCTGCTTCCTATGGGAGCTATTTTTTGGGATGCGTTATATCTAGCGAAGCGTTACATTTTTGCTTGAGGCGTTTAACTTTATTCACTCATTAGTGTTTTATTTGGTGATTATTTCTTCCTGATCTTGCGATGTTTTTTCGGTAGTTATTTGTCCCTCATTTAGTTCTACTTTTTCATTATCTGTTACTGTTTCGGCATCTGTTTCTTCCTCATTTTCTACTGTTTTATTAGATTCTTCTTCCTTTTTTCGTGCTTTTTTCTTAGATCCCCACCAAGTCCAAAACTTGAAATAACGCCACGGAAATCCGTTGCCAAATCCACGCTCCCCGAATTTACCGGCGCCGTAGCTTAGGATGCTGGCGGGCAGTACAATAGAGATGGGGATTTTTACATCATTTTCTTCGACTAAGTGTTTCATCTTTTTGGTGGGGATTTCTATGGGAAAATTTTGAAAAACCGCCTCTACACTTGAAACTTTGGCATTGATTCCTTTTTCTACTTCTAGCAGAGCAAGGAAGCGATCTTTGTCACGTATACCTTCACTAGTTGATTCATGAGATTCTGTAAAAATTGATTCTAAATTTTTTGTAGTGCCATTCTTATCCTGAAAAGATTTTAGTAAGTCTTCAGCGACTGATTTTTTAAGCTCGTCTAAGTTTGTGTATGACTTAAGCTTTTCATTTTTAGGTTTTATCCGCACCTGTTCTTTTAGCCACTTAGTATTGCTAATTTTTTTATTATCATCCTTCAATCTCATGGTTTTTATATGGTAGTTCACGATCTTGCTTAGATTTGGATATATATTCTCTAGTAATTCATTTTCTTTTTCTTCTTCTGGTTCTTTGGGAAAGTGGTCGAGATTGATCTTTTCTATGGCTTCTTTGATGACCCAAGGATATCTTGTTTGTTTAGTTTCAGCGGCATGGATTTTGTGTACAGGTATACTAAAGAGTACGAATAGGGGAAAATATTTTTTCATAATATTTTGTACTTCGTGAGATAT
>JBCCFU010000076.1:0-6161 GCA_039029575.1 Bacteroidota bacterium
GGATCTACCTGTAGCAGAAACGCTACATACACGAATTTTTTGCGTGTTTTTAAAGAAGAAACCAATATGTTTGCACGTATTATAAATCATGAACAAAAAGACAAGCGAAAAACTACGACCTGCCCTTCTTCGATATCTATCGCATAACAGCAGGTCGTAGTTTTTCGCTTGTCTTTTTGTTCATGATTTATAATACGTGCAAACATATTGGTTTCTTCTTTAAAAACACGCAAAAAATTCGTGTATGTAGCGTTTCTGCTACAGGTAGATCCTCCAAGGATGCATGCATGCCACTGCTCTTGCTTTTTCTCAACCACCTGTGCTGTATTATCCTCCAAAGACTCATCGAGCTGATCTGAAATATCTTCTTTTTCTTCCTCGGCAGCATCATCACACTCTATAATCCATGAAGGGAGAAGTTCTTTGCTGTCTGATACTTCTTGCAAAGGTTGTGCAGCAGCAGCAGCGTTCACGGCAACATCATCATACTCAATGGATGAATTTTGGGTTTCTTCTGTTTGTAAAGCCTGTGCAGCAGCTATTGACGTGCTGTTCATGGCTACGCAAGCCATAAGGAGTACTGTAGCGTATATATTGTTTTTCATAGAAAGGTTTTTTTATCTGTTTTCAAGGTTTTAGCACTTTTTTGATTCGTCATAAGTCACTAAACCGTCGCAAATTTACACTATTAGGATCAAACATAAAAATAATAACACCATAAATCGTTAATGTGATAAAAAAAGGCTATTTTTTTTGACATAAAAACAAAAAACCTATATTTCCTCTATTAATGGTGGATAAAAAACAATGTTTTGTTCAAACGGGGACTTTTTAAAGCTCCTTTGTAATGTGAACGACGCTACCTGCTGATAAGCTAGCGACTTTACCCTGTTGTTGTACGAAATTTTTGCAGGATTGTATTTATTTGTACTTAACTAAAAATTTGTATATTTTGGCCTAAAAATAATCTAACCCTTCAGACTATGAATAGAAATAGGGCGCAATCTCCCTTGTTTTAACTGGGAGTCAAGCCCTCGACTTGCTTGAAAGGCACGGATTGAACCCTCCGCTCACGCTACGGGGAAATCCGCGCCAGGGTCATTAAGGGGAAATATTCTTTCGCAAGAAGGGTTTTGATTTGCAACTAGCAATTTTTACGGATACACATTTTTAGACCGTATACTAAAAGATTAAAAATAAAGTCATTTCTTTTTGCCATAAAAAAAAAAAACATATATTAGCCCTATTCATGACGTATAAAATGTAATTTTTATAAGAAAAAGGGATACCGTTCTATATGCCGTCATGAAGCACTGCTTCTAAAGCGTGCCTTTCGCATACAATGTTTTCCTATGCTTACTTATGGTCTCTACTTCGGTGAAGAAAAAGTAGGGATATGGAAAACGCAGCCTTTGCTGTAGGGTCTCCAACAGAACTATCAACCCCTTTACCTCCTCTATCATGCTGTTAAGAACTTTCCTCCATCGCTCCCTGCTTCTGCTCGCCATCTTTTCACTCAACCCCTCGGCCATGCAGACCCGCGCCGCCAGTGAAGAAGAAGAAAAAAAAAGAGAGATAGACGCACTTTCAGATGCTTCTATAGACGAGGCCTCAGAAGAGAAAAAGAAAACCATATGGTTACAGCAGTGTGTGAATGCTATTAGAAATCAAAATTTACGCGAGTTCAAGCGTTTGTTAAAAGAAGTAACTAAAGAATATCTAACCTTTGAAGATAAAAATAAACGAAATTTTACACTTCTTCACTGTGCAGCATACGTTGGCTACGTCCCCTTTTTAAGGTTCTTGATCGAAAGAGGATACTATGATAAAAACTTTCAAAACACACAGGGAGAGACAGCGCTCTATGTAACCGTTATAAAACAAAGAGTTCAAGCCATGAAATATTTGGTAGAAGAGGTGAAAGCAGATATAAACATAGAAGATAATGATCACCTTCCTCCCTACTATTACGCATTTTGCGACAATCCCAAAGAAAGCAAACTATTTTTGGATTATTTTATCGACATAGCCAGGGTGCCCTTACATAAAAGAAACAGCCTTGGTATGACCCTACTCCATATGGCTATGCAAAGAGGAAATCTTTTTGAAACAACCTACATCCTCACAAAAGGTAAGTTTGATAGATCCCTCCTAGCCATAGAAGATAGCGAAGGCATGCGTCCCCTCGACCATGCGGTTAGTTTAGGGCATACGCCTATTATAGATTACTGCTTTGTGCACTGGAGAGATCTTTTTAAGCTCGATGTCGATGCATGCAATAGCAAAGGAATGCCCATGATTAGCTATGCGATTCGCAATGAACAACCTGAGACGACTTGGTATTTAAAGATGGTACTCTGGGCTCGACAAATTGACTTGTATACCAAAACAGCTAGGCAAGGAAAATTGGCCCTATTAAAAGTATTGATTAACCCTTTTATAGAGGGAGCTCGGAGGAAAGTGCTGGAAAGCCTGCCCCAGCCAGTAGAAAATGAAGTTCAGGCAGAAGAACTAAAGCACTCTCCTCTTATACAAACATATTCCACATCTCTCGATGCAAAAGACAGCCAAGGCAACACCATACTCCATAGTGCGATCTTGGGAAATAAACCAAAAGTTGTAGATTGGTTGATACAAGCACATAAAGATACCGAAGTACCTCTTAATATAGAAAATGACGATTGCTATCCCCCCATTCACCTTGCTTGCCGTTTGGGACTTACAGGATCTGAGGGTATTATAGACAAATTGAGCGACGAGGTCGGTCTGATTGATTTCAGCTCAAAAAATAGTAAAGGACTCACTCCGATGCATGCCGCACTTCTCAATGAAAATTCGAATACCTGTCTCAACACGCTCATATATTTAATCGAACATATGATACTAGATACAGAAATAAAGTATTGTATGAATATAAAAGAAGAAAATCGACTAAACGTCTCTTACTATGCTGCCTATAAAGGGCGATCCCGTTGTTTTATCTATCTTTTCGACCATCTTAAAGAAATAAGCTGTTTACGTAATCTAGTCTCACAAACAACTTTTTTGCAAGGTTCGCTCTACGCTGCGATCGAAGGGCATCAGCTCGCCACGGTGATAGTTATCTTAGAGATGATAGAAAATTTGTTACTAAATTTTAAAAAACATAAAGAAAATATCCCTGAATGGCTGTACACATCAGAAAAACTAAAAAAGAATGCTCATATCCTAGATATGATAGAACCAGACAGCCCGTATGGCAAATGGACCCCTTTTCAGTATGCAGTTGGTTTTTATGCTAAAAACATTATCGACTATTTTGTCGAGCAAGGCGTTAGCGTAAACCAACGCAACTCTGAAGGAAAAACTGCATTCCATGTGCTCGCTTCTCATTCTAAGAATTGCAACAGGAAAAAACTTAAGCAGAGGATTAAAATGTGGTACTATCTCAAAAACGAACTACATGGGGATCCTATGATAAAGGATAATGCTGGTCATGATGCCCTCGACGATGCATCTGAAAATTTTAGGGCTGAATTTGCTATATATGATCCGTCTAACGACGGTACGAGCAATACCTCAATGGTCGAAATAATACTTTGAGTAGAAAATTTTTTGATATAAAAATAAAAAAAGTATATATTGGTCATATTCATCATAGATAAAATGCAAAATTTTATCGAGCAAGGGGTATAGCTGTATGCCATGATGGAGCACTGCCTTGAAAGTGTTTTTTTGCATACAATGTTTTCCTACGTTCCAGCGAGGAAAAAATGAGTGTCTAGAGGACACAATAGTCCTTGCTATAAGATATCCACCACACCATCTATCCCCCTTAACCATGTTTCCAAAAACTTTCCTTCATAGATTCCTTCTCCTGCTCACCATCTTTTCACTCAACCCTTCGGTCATGCAGACACGCGCCGTCAGTGAGGAAGAAAAAAAAACAGATATCGAGGACGATGATAAGCTCACACCACCATGTATCGACGACATCCCAAAAAATATGCAGTCAACCACATGGTTCCTAGAAAATATTGAAAAAGATGAGCTAGACAAGACTAAAATTTGGAAAGAAGACCATGAAAAAAATCACCTATCCCAAGACATCGATCATAGTAAGCATCTCGCTCTCTTAAACTTTCTTATAGATCTATTTAGCGTGTCTTTTAATGAAAAAAAGAAGCAAGGCCCTATGCCCATCGAATCATTCAAACATGCACAGATGTCCTTTTTTCATGCGGCCTACAAGGGTAAAATCCTTTATCTAAACAATTTTATGTATAAAAAATTACTGAAAGATCCTACCGTAAAAAACCTTAGCATAAAAATAAAGTTCTTACAAGGTGCACTGTACGCTGCGATCGAAGGAAACCAGCTACCAACAGTGAAGTGGGTCGTATATGCCTTGAAAAAGTCGCTTGGAGCCCTTAAACATACAGGCGAGATACCTCAAGGCCTTTTTGCAGAAGATGCCATAAAAAAAGAGTATAACCCCGAAAAAGAAAGTCGTTACCGCCATGTCCTTGAGATGATCGAGACACCCAATGAAAGATGGAAGCCTTTACATTTTGCCATCCTCAATTCAGTGAAAAAAAATGTCTTAGCCGAAGAGATTATACACTATTTGCTCAGTGAAGACATTAGCGTAAACCAACGCAACTCTCAAGGAAAGACTGCATTCCATTTGCTTGCTTTTTATGCGAAACATTACGGATCGGAAAAATTTGAGACAGAAGTTGAAATGTGGGACTATCTCAGAGACCTAGGTGGAGATCCTGCTATAGAGGATATCGATGGGCACAATGCCTCCTACTATGGATCTGAGGATTTTAAGGACATCGTCACTACATATCAGACTACCAAGCGACAATTAAATAATATTTGAAGGTACTGTTTATCTTTGTGTACCTTTAGTTTATCATGCTTAAACCGTTATTTTCTCCATCAAATACAAGACCTCCTATTTTTTAGCAGTGTTTTGCCCCACCCACGGCCTTGTTCGGAATTACCCCTTCTCAAGACAAGAGGCCTTGCATGACTCCCTTCGTACCGCTATCAAAGAAAGTGACCTACAAAATCTTTGCTTGTGCCTTGTTCTCAACGACAACATCGACCCTTGAAGCAACAGATCAACGAAGAAGGAGCTTCCTCAATATAGCATGTGAAAGAGAACGTTAGGCTCTTTACGATGAACACAAAAGAAAGCCCTTGGGTTCAGTCCATACTGTTACCCATGACTTTGAGTCTCCTAAAGGAGAAATGGGTGAGACTGAGAGGTAAAATTATTACAAGCGAGCCGAAGGCGAGCACAGTAATATAATAAATTCCTGGCGCGGATTTCCCCTTGAGCGCCAGCGAAAGGGTTCAATCCGTGCCTCAAATACCTTGAGATCGCTGGAAAGGGATACTCAGGACTAGAAAAGATCTTTTTAAATAGTATGCTATTTTTAGACTTATGGGTAATAGCATGGCTTCAGTCATGGGATGAATTTTGCTAGCGCGAAGCGCTTATTTTTGGATACCCCTAGAATCATGTGTGTATTTTTATTTGTTCATAAAGTTTTCGTTGTATATACTAGCGACTGTTCATGGCGGAAGAATGAAAATTTTTCGGGGATGGATATTTCCCTGTATGCGGCCATGGACTAACTTAAACACTTGAGAAGGAGACAAAAGTCACACTCTCCTGAGTTTGCTCGGGGCAGAAAGTGTCGCATACGATGTTCCCTAAGCTTGCCTGAGGCCATGGTTCTTTTTGGATTATGGAGAGGCGCAAGTAGATTGGCAACCCCACGGGTTTATTCGTGGGAGGCTATCAGCTCTCTGCTTCAATTCACAAGATGAAAAGTAAGAGACCCTGAGTAGCATCAGCTAAGAATCTAAAATGTTTGGAAAGCCATAGTGTCTTTTCTAAACATTACCTACAATATTTGTAACAAGACCAAAAGTATATTCCATATTTTTTGAGGTTTTGTGCAAAAAAGGGTGAGTATGATATATAAAGGAGATACGATTATTATTTTGTATGATCTGTTGTTCATAGTTTGATAGGATCATTCGTTTTCTTGCTAGCTCTTGTTCTATATCTTTTTGTTGTTTCCGAAAAATATTTATTACTTCTTTAATTTTTATTTTATTTAATTCTTTACATGCAAGAGAGCTCAGATACCCATTTTTCA
>JBCCFU010000077.1:0-6100 GCA_039029575.1 Bacteroidota bacterium
AAAATTAGGTATCCTTTTTGGTGGTGGGAGTATGTCACTTTTATAATCCTTGGTAGGATCTTAGCTTCAGGCGATTGGTATACAGCCACCAAGATCTCTTGGTATATTTTAAATAAATAAGGTATCTTTGTCACAAAAGTTCCTTCCAAGGTACCGCTTAATTTTGGTGGTACAGCGACAGAACCAAACTTATGGGTAAGAGAACATTCTTGAGTACGGGGGGGATGTCAGGGGTAATTGCTATAAATATATTACTTTTGCCAAAGTAAGGACCTGTAGCTTAACGGATAGAGCACTGCACTACGGATGCAGCGGTTGGAGGTTCGAATCCTCCCAGGTTCACATTAACCTATCTATAATACACTTTTCTTTACTTAATAAAGCTTTTGTCCCATCCAACGCCATCCTATCGAAACCAAACGATCCGCTGGGTAGAAGTTACTCCTCCCCTTGCTATCGCTCATCCTTTGTGTTATCAACTTCCTGTGGAAGCTCCCGCAGATCCTCTGGGTTATCGTGTGGTCGTCCCCCTAGGTAAAAGGGTGATTGTAGGGCTGATCACAGCTGTATGTCAAGGCGCTCCTAGTACAAGTGTCAGAGAGATCATCGCTATCCCTGACGAACATCCTCTTTTCAACAAAGGACAGCTCGACTTTTTGTGTTGGCTGAGTAGCTACTATCTTTGTCCCCTCGGACAGGTCATCCGCGCTGCTTGGGCTCCTTTACCGATGCTACAAGCCATCAACCTACAACGTCTCTCTACCGTAGATAACGTCGTCGTCCCCACAGAAGGGGCATCTTTATGGGAGGCGTTGCAAAAGTGTGATCTCTCCATGAAAGAAGCGATGATCTACCTCCCCAAAGATGCTTTGGCGAATTGTGTACAAACACTGGCAGCCCAAAAGGCACTCTTTTGTACCTATCCTCTTTATGAAGAAGAGTCGATTTTTTCTTTTTCAGATCGCTATTTCGATGATAAAAAGAAACTTTTAGCGGAAGTGGTAGGGCATACTTTCAAGACCTCGGCACAAAAAAGGTTCTCTCAAGTGTATGCTGCGTTGGTCGATGAGAAAAAGAGTCGTTGGGTAAGTGAAGCATCACTTTTAGCTGGAGGCATCTCTTCCCGTCTACTAAGTCGCCTTGTTCAAGCAGGGCAGGTGGTTACTCAGAGAAGAGCACGCACCCTCCCCAGCTGCACGACTTCAGATAGCGTCGCTTCCCTCACTGTCGACGAACAAGTCTTGATGGAGGTATTGATGGAAGCCCACAAGCTAAAAAACGGTCCTGTCGCTTTCGTTCCTGTCGCCAATCTCTCGACAGAGAAGTGTCTCTATAGTGCCTTTGCCAAGCATACCATCCATCGACAGGTAACACGCCTTTTGATGGTACCCAACCTAGAGAGCTTACAACATTGGAAAGCGTACCTCTCCCCTTGTCTAGGAGATCATCTTTTTGTCTGGTCATCAGAAGAAAGGGCATCAGAAAGACAGGCCCTTGTGCATCGCCTTCACCAAGGCGTGCCCACGTTTGTTTTAGGTATGCCTTCAGCTTTGCTTTTGCCTTTTAAAAAAATAGATGACCTGATGGTGACACTGTCGTATTCGCCCGACTACAAACGACCCAGTGCTCCCAGCTACCATGCCCGCGACGCAGCCATCATGCTCGCCCATTACCATAAGTGCGACCTCTTCCTCACCGGCTATATCCCGAGTCTAGAGAGCTACCACAACATAACAAAAGGGAAGTACTATGCCCTGCCTCGTTTACAGAAAGGGTCGTTCTTGCCCCCTGCCGTACGTGTCATTCCCCGAAAGCGTCGTCATCCCATCCTTACTGCCACCGCCGTCACGCCATTGAAAGAAGTCTTCCGTCAAAAGAAGAAAGTTGTTTTCCTGCATCCATGGCGTGGCTATACAGCAGGTATTACGTGTAAAAAATGTCCATGGGAAGCACGTTGTCCTACTTGTCCGCGCACCCTTGTCCTTCATCAAGGCAAAGAGCAGCTCCAATGTCATAGCTGTCAAGCTTCCTCTCTCCTCCCTGAACATTGTCCTGCATGCCAAAGCCACCAGCTTCACTACCGGCGTACTGGCAGTCAGCACCTCGCCGAAGAGTTACAACTACACTTCCCCAACCGTCTTTTTGCTCGTATAGATAGTGATTCAACCCCTTCCCAAGGTACCTACCATCGGACGTTGCACGCTTTCAGGCAAGGCACCTACGATGGGATCATCGCCACGCAACGTCTCCTTCGTGCGCTTCCCTACCTTGACACTGCGGTCATCGCTGTCGTCGACCCGCATAGCTGGACAATCGCCTCTGACTATCAAGGCCCTATCCATCAGCGATATATGTTCGAAGACCTCTTCCATCATGCCACAGCTGAAGAGGTGATCCTCTTAAGTCCTCACTCACAGGTTGCCACCTTAGCAGCCCTTCGACAAAACCTTCCCAACTACTATGATGACTACCTTCAGACGTGTCAAACCCATGGCTATCCCCCGTATGTTCGACTACTGAAGATATGCGTTCGCCACCCCAGCCCAACCATTGCATTAGAAGCTACCCAAGCCATCGACAAAACCCTCACTTCTACCCATCAGCTTACTACCCTCGGTCCCGTACCTAACCCTCCATCCCACGCCACCTTATGGGTAAGAACCCCTTCCCAAAAAGCCAAAGAAAAGGTCACCTACACCCTGAAAAAGATCACATCCCAACCAAAATACAAGAAAGTGAATGTCACGTTTGAAGTAGACGCTCACTAAAGCGATGTGCAGAAGGAAAAATAAAAACCGTCACCCTTGCCAGCATACTTGTGGAAAACAATGCCACCCATCCACCACCTTCACCAGTCAACCAAGGTACCGTCAAATTTTGTGTGTCTGGAAATGACTAAAACAGCTAGCAAAATTACCTTTTTAAAATAATCCTATGTCAGAATAGTTTAATAATAGCATCTAATGACGAGCGAGCAAATCTAAAAGACAAGGTAGGGTTGCGTGCTACGCGCGAGATGTTAAAATAGTTAAATTTTTATTTATTATAAATCAACTTAGAAAATTGTTAATTTTTAGCTGTAGATACACAATTTTGGATGGTACCGTTACTAAAAATACGTTTTTTGTGACAAAGGGGAGGTATTAGTTAGTCCCTCCCTGTTTTGGGAGGAGCATACGCTTTCTTTCCCCCTTGTATCTGTCAATATCTCACTATTTAGCTGTATTTGATTCTCATCAAAGTAGGTATTACCGTTTCGAGAAGTCCAGCACAAATTGAGTGAAAGATCCTTTTGTGCCATGCTTGGAGTAGCAAGACACTTTGCCTCCTGAAGCTTCCATCACCATCTGTACAAAAGCGAGTCCTGTACCTGAATTTTCTTTTCCTTTTTCGGTACTATAGTGAAGGTCGAAAATACGGGGTAACACATCGGAAGGGATCCCTTTTCCATCGTCATGGATGGTAAGGGTACGTTTTTTAGCGTTAATGGTGATCTCTATGGCCTGAGCATTCCCATGGGACGAAGCGTTTTTAAGAAGATTGCTTATCACATTAGGGAAAACGCCTGTCAACGTTTTGGCGGTAAAATCTTGGGGACATATGATCTTTACCTTTTTGCTTATTTGGGTCGATACTTTATGGGTCGCTTCTTTGGCGGCTTGTTCCATGCTCATCTCTGCTTGTTCGAACTTACCTAAGATCTGACTCTTCATAAAATCGAGGAAGCCCGCAATATCACGTCTGGCAAAGTAAGCTTTTTCTACCATATGCTGTGAGAAGTTTTTAAGGAAGAGGGCACGACCTTTCAACAGGTGATAACCCTCCTTGCCTTCTTTGTTATTCATCTCTCCCCCTTCTTTGAAGGCATTTTCTAGTGTGTGACCAGAGCCATCCAACATTTGCACCGTACTCTGTAAGTCGTGCGCTAGCATGCCTGCTGCAATGCGGTTCCACTCAAGCCTTTTTTTGTTATGAGCCTCCTTTGTTCGGGAAAAAAGCAATATACTGAGGACAATACCTACAAAGATGTAGAAGGGCATGATGTTGTACCCTTCACTAGGGATCTTGCCGTAGAAAAGATACCACCCTCCCAGCGAAAGACCGACTCCAGTAATACTCAGCGTCATAAACGTCGAGCTGTCCACCAAGGCCGCTAAGATGACGAACATCACGATCCATTGCCCGAGATCTAAGGAAGTAGCATGGTTTTGCAAGAAAGCAAGGGAGCCAGCAAAAGGCAGACAGTACCAGAGCGTACAGAACCAATACATCGGAAAGTAGGGTTTGAGAAACTTTGACCAGATACCTTCTAGCATCAGCCCCACGCAGAGCGCAATTCCGATCCCACGTACAGCTACCATCATATAGAGTTGTTCGTCTGACCCTTGTGTACTGATCACACTCGAGATCATAAACAAAAAGATCATCACCAAGCTGAAAGCGAGCGGCTGCGTCGGACTCGTTATCACCTTTCGATCCGCAACCGTAGGGAGACGCAAAGGTGTTGTAAACCAACTTGTCAAGCACTTCTTTATCCCTGATAGACGAGGAAGCCATAAACGTTCGGATATCGTCAGCTTGCTACGGGTGAGGGTGGCAATACCTTTGTTTATGTAGATATGCGTGATAAAATAGGCAGCTTTAGCTAAAGGCACAGCCACAAGAAAATAGTTGGTGACACTCCATTTTTGTAAGGAGAGAAAAAACATCGTTATGAAATAGACAAGATAGAAGCTAAGAAAAGAAAAAAGATCTGTTTTTATGCCCAAAATACCAATAATTAACGGAATGGTGACTCCCACGGACAAAAGAACCGTATACTCGTATACACTATAACCTATCCCCCAAGAGCCTTTGAGGTAGATAGAGGCAACTACAAAAATACCAATCAGTAAAACGCTCAGCCTTGCATACATTGTCTTTTTCTCTGAGGAGAGAGGCTTTATACCCCAAAACTCGCCTATCGGCACTACCACATCTTGTATCAGTGTGATACCCATTGCATGAAGATAAGAGTCTATAGTAGATAACATAATTCCTAGTATACCGATAAAGAAAACGGTTTTCACTGTATCGTTGTTTTTCCATAGATTTTTTATCAAAGAAAGCAATACATGTCTTGAACCCTCTGTCACACCAAATTTTTCTTTACCAACCCATATGGCCAAGCCTATCAACGTGATTAAGGCACAAAGTAACCCATAAAACAAAGCACTGGTATACCACATATGCCTTACTTTCTTTTTATCCCCTGTCATCAACATACGTTGCGAGATAGGTAAGGTGAAAATATAGGTGCACGACAAACTCCAAAAGGAGGCCGACTTAACTTGGTGATAGAAGTTCTTATTACTAAAAAATTGGAGCTTCTCCGTATGGTTTGCTTTTAGCTCCTTCAACATGAAAGAGATACCTCCTACTTCAGCAAGCACTTTTTGAGCAATCCATCCAAAAACCATAAACACCCCTACTATCTGTACCACATCGGTATATGAAACCGCCCTTATCCCTCCTAACGAACTATAAAGAACCACCATCAACCCAAAGATCAGCACAGCCTTGTGACTGTCTATATCCAAAAGCTCCTTGCCGAGATATCCAATCATTTCCACTTGCAGTGACATCATCAGTAAACCAATCATCAAACCAATAGATGCAGCAATCACTTGTGAAGCTTTCCCATACATCTTACCAAAAACATCAGGCAACGTAGTACTTTCAGTGAAGTAAACCAAGCATGGAGCGACAAAAGTACCTACAAAGAAGAAAGCAACTAAATGAGAAATTTGATTGACACCGTGTAACATACCCGACCTAAAAATAGAATCCGCATGTTCCACTTCCCAGGCACCAACAAACGTGGCCAACAACGTCATCACCAGCACCCCCGTGGGCAAGTTCCGACTTGCCAGTGCATAGTCTTCAAAACTTCCCGTTGTCGCTTTTCGGTTTGCCCACCAGCCGATCGCAAGGTTGGCCACGATAAAAAGAGGAATTAAAGGATGATTTAGTAAGACTTCAAAAATATTCATAATAGAAAAATTAAATTGTTTTTTTTATGTGATAAATATAGATATAATATACTTTCGGTAAAAGTAAC
>JBCCFU010000078.1:0-6026 GCA_039029575.1 Bacteroidota bacterium
GGGGTCGTATCACGATTGACTTGTCTAAAGGGTCACCTATGCATGAACGTATGTACATACCTTTCTCCTCCTGGTCTTGATCATGACTCCTGGGCGAAGTAGGTGGCGGGCTGTGGTTTCAGGGGTCGTATCCCGATTGACTTGTCTAAAGGGTCACCTATGCATGAACGTATGTACATACCCTTCTCCTCCTGGTCTTGATCATGAACTCCCGGGCCATGTGGGGAACAGTACCAAATAGATTGGAAACCTCTGCTCTTTAGAACAGATAAGGATGTCAGTTTTACCCAAACAAGTAGCTATTGATAAACCATTCGCTCGCTATCCCCAACAGGGCGCTATAGGCCAAGTCTGCCCAAAAGAAACTTAATAAGTTGGCTAACCAGACCAAAACCAGAAAAGGATAGCAAATTACGACCAAGTAGTTGTCATTTTTAAGTTTCTCCTTCACCGCCTTGTTCAAGATAGAAGCATCTCCATTGCTTGGAAAAGCATGCATGCCAATAGATCCTCCTAGCCAGAAAAAAGGATAGAGAAAAACACTCTCTTTCTCAAAGAGTAAAAAACCAAAAGAGAAGATAAGAAGCGGTAAAAAAGTCCCTAAAAGCAGTGGTGCCATAGAGATCAAAAAATTTTTGATCACACTTTCGGTAGCTTCGTGCAAGACATAGCCTGTCTCGTCTTTATCGAACTGAAAATAGCAGACTTCATAGACTTTTACGCCTGTAAGATAGCAAAATAGCTCATGTGCTAGCTCATGAATCATCACTCCAGGGAAGGTAATTAAAGCGATGAACTGTCCTGGGATAAAGGGAGGCATATCAAAATATAGTATGAAGAATGGTGACTAGTGCTTTTCTACGTGCTCTTTTTTACGGAAAATTTGCTTTTAAATCGTTCGATGAATGCCTTGTCAATTACTTTAAGCCCCATCAAAGCCATTGGGATGCACAGGATATAGAATAAAATGATCATCGCAAGGTGACTATCTTCAAATAAGAGCGTAAAGAAGAGTTTGGGAGATGATAGGAAACGAAAAAAGCCTCCAAGCTCTGAAAAAGATCGATGAGCTAGTGGGGTAGCATATATTCGATAAGCATCCATTAAAAGCATGCCTAGAAAAGCAGTTGCAATACCTATACAAAGCACAAAATTCGTTTTTTTCCCCTCGCTGCCATAAGAGACCGCATATGCACAAAAATAGGCAGTAAAGAGGGATTGAGACACCCATAAATACAATTCAACGGAATCTTGACCCCACAAAAACATGATGATCAGAATGTTGGTCACAAGACTTGCAACAAGCGCTGCTGCTGAAGAAAAGAGTGTTTTTAAGTTTTCTTTTGACATAGTATGAAAGGTTTTTATAAGTGAAAGGTAAAATTTTTTGATAGACAAATATATGCATTTATTGACTATTTTTCTCTAATTTGGTAGGTAAATTTTTCTCTAAGCCTTTTTCCCTTATTCTAGCATCCAGTCAGTTCAGCATATCTCCCTGATTATTTGTAAATAAAAGACAAATTATTGAACTTTTACATATTTAAACCTTTTATAATGAATATAAAAAAGCTACTTTTATTGCTTTACCCTCTACTAAAGGCCCTCCCTTCTTTTGCAGCAGTCCTCAGCGATAGCACAACACCCGTCATACATTCTGCAGTCCTCGGATATCTTGATAAGAAAGAACATAGCATCCCCACAAGCACCAATGATGTATCTTCTACCTCCTCTTTTGATGTAAATATGGATGATATACCTGATACTGATGATTATAAGACTTCTCACAACATAGAAAATGTGCCTCGAAAGGAAGCTACCGAAGAAGAGAAAGAAAAATTTTTCAATCTTATACGCGTAAACGACTTGCAAGGGGTAGAAAATATGGTAAAGGGCTCTTTTTCTGATATTGAGGTAAGAGACAACACAGGGAATACTCCTTTTCTGATGGCTTGTATGTATGATAGAGAAGAGATAGCCAAGCATTTGTTTTCAGAAGGAGCTAATATACATGTCTTCAATAATGATGGATGGAACGCTCTTCACTTCTCTTGCATACATGGGAAGAAAGATTTTAGCCTATGGCTATCCCTAGAGTATGTAGACTTATATGCAAGAACAAAACATGGGCTTACGGCCTTTCACCTCGCATGTGTATTTGCACATCAGGAGCTGGCTGAATGGCTGTTAGAATGTGGTTTATCCGAGAAAGATGTCAATCAATATGACCACAATGCCTTAGACTTGGTGCACACATATGGGCATCACAACAAAGAGCTGCTGCACAGCTACCTACACTCCCTCGGCTTACAAACCATGGATGAACAACGAGAAAAAGAGCGAATCCTTTCTGAAAATCCTACGCTTTTGAATAGCCCTACACCTGTACAAGCACTACTTTCTCTTACCTTTTCAAACGCTTTCGCCTTGTATACACTCTCTCTTCAGCAGCAGGCAACCCATCTTCAATGCCTTCTTCCCTTGTCAGACCCTAATAAATCGCTTGACACAAATACCTTGCCTTCCCACAATGAAACCAATCCTCAAGAAAGTTTTGTGCTCTCCCTACCTTCACTTGATGAGGCAGTAATTCCTTCTGCATTGCCTATGCAGCCCCTTGTGAACAACACTTCGACCAAGGATAGTCAAAAACCGAAGCCCCTTGTACCTATTGCTGAAGA
Organism: Bacteroidota bacterium; assembly: GCA_039029575.1. GTDB lineage: Bacteria > Bacteroidota > Bacteroidia > Cytophagales > Amoebophilaceae > JBCCFU01. The sequence continues at coordinate 2,682 of JBCCFU010000078.1, forward strand.
AAAAAGAAGCAAGAAGAAATATCCATGCCTCTATTGCCCCAAAGGTTATTCTCGAGAAGATGCCCTTGATGATCACCTCCCGGTGCATACCGATCCCTTATCCCTCAAATGTAAAACTTGCAATAGAAGCATGGGCTCATTAAGAAGCTTGAAGAGTCACCGCTGCAAAAAAAATCAGAATGAAAAGACGCATAAGTGTATGTATTGTAAAAAAACCTATGGCAGACTTAGACTTTATAGAAGCCACCTTGAAACTCACCTAAATACAAAAGTCTTGCTTTGCCATGTATGCTATAAACCTTTTACTAAGAAGAAAAAGCTAAAAAAACATATAGACAAGCACAAAGAGAGGCCTTTTAAATGTTATAAATGCTTGCGATGCTATAGGGACAAATATCAATTTAAGAATCACAACGAAAAAGTTCATTCGGAAAAACCGAAAAATTATGCATGTCAAAAGTGTGAGAAGAGGTTTAAGTCCGACCATGAACTCAAGCGACACGAAGGTATTCATACAGGAACAGCTACATATATCTGTTCTACATGTAAAAAGAATTTTACGTGTTTGGATTCTCAACGGGCGCATGAAAAGACAATACACTAGCGAATTCTTTGTACTGTTTACGATAGATTTGAACCATTTGAATGCCCTCCTTGGCCTAAGTTTTGATAGAAGCCCCCTGAAATATTTTGAATAGGTTGTTGGGGTACGTTATTGTTATTGCTAGGAAGGGGAAAAACTCCTTGGGGAGGCGCTACGAATGGCGTTGGTAAGTATGGCCATAACATTGGATTCTGTAGTGTCGTATGGCTGTTGACGAACGGCCCATTGTTGTATATGTTGTATAATATCGGAGGGGGTAAATTTATCGTCTGAGGTTGATTCTGAGTTTGATTTGAACTTACACTTTCTATCATCGCACTGTTTTGTCGCATATGATGGCTGTTGTTATTATTATGAGTATTGGCAACAGGTGTTGTTAAAGGGTGTTTAAAGCCATAATAATTAATGAGCGTTTTGGCCGCGTCTTCTACATGTGATGGAATAGAATTCAAAACTATCTTTTTTTGAGAATTATACTTTTTACCTAATGTTTTTAAGAGATCTTTACCATCAATCTTGTCAACACCTTCAAGGCATTCTTTTTTGATGGTAATATTTTTGCTATTATTGTTGGAGTTATTACTACGAACCTCACTATTGCTATTTGTTACAATCGTTTGAAGCGGATTCGATAAGGAGCTTCTGTTGGTAATAGGGGGGGCTAGTTGTATAGAATAGCTGTTGTTGCTATTATTATAGTTATTGTTCTGGGAAACTATTTTTAAGACATCTTTGTCTTCTTTTTTGATGGTAACATTTTTGCTATTATTGTTGGAGTTATTACTACGAACCTCACTATTGCTATTTGTTACAATCGTTTGAGGCGAACTCGATAAGGAGCTACCTATGTTCTTAGAAAGGGGGTGGTAGAGTTGTATAGAATAGGAGTCTAATAAGTCCTTATACTTACCAGAAAATTTATTGAAATTTTTTGCTGCATATTTTGATAAGCAGTTCCATACATCTCCGCACGGCAATTCTCTTTTATTACTATTATCTTTCTTTTTTTCTTTCAATTTATTTTTCAGTTCATTGCAAAACTTAAAGTCAAATCCAAATAATTTGTCGATTCTTTCCTTATTACGAAAGATATGTGATTTTGTTAATAGAGGTTTTCGTTCACTTCTGAGTGGTTTGTATTTAGCATCGACCATGTACTTTAAATAGCTGTTTTTAAAATGGTTGAAGAGTATATTTCCTATTGTTTGTTTATTATATGTTTCGTTGGTTGTGTTGATTGATTGGGAAGTATTGGACGATTTTTGACAAAAGCTATCTACTGTCAAGATCGTTTTGAGGTATGAAATCATACCTTTTATGACCATTAAGTCTATTTCCTGACTTTGTTTCTTATGATTAAAACTACTCTGCAGCAACTCTTTAAGTATAAGAGGTTTTTTTTAGTGAAAGTATTTTGCGCTGTTTTTCTTAACCCTAAGTATTCATTTCCGTCTCGCCTATATTCTTTCATTAGGCTACTTTTCTTTTGTTCGTACTCGGAGAAGGCGGTTTCTAGGCAGGTTTTTGTCAATTTTTTCTTGTTTACATTTTTAAGCAGCCCAGCATTAAAAATATTTGAAAGCCCCCTTTTGATAACTTCTTCATGTTCCTTTTTTTTCCTCTCAAAAGTTCTTTCCTGTTTTGAAAGAACTGTTTCCAGAATGTTGTCAAAAATGGGTTTGTTATTACCATTCTTATCCCATTCTGTATATGTTAAGAAAGTCTCTTCCCTCATATTATTTTCGCTTTCTGTCTCATTGCTGTTGATAGACGAAATTTTTCTCTTTTTATTATAATTTTCATTATCCGATTCCTCTTTTATATGGGAAAATTTTCTTTTTTTGTTAACACTATGAGAACCATACGTTGAATGTGTCCCCATTGTGCAAAGGATAAGAAGGCCTATGATATTCCGTTTTTTTCCTATGTCACGCATGCCAGAAAGAAAACCTTGTACGGTCTCTGTATTGTGATTACGTATAGAAGCTGGGGACAGCATAAGTTTTTTGATGATAGAGAGCGCATAAATAGCTGTTACGACGGTGAAGGAAGAAATCATAGTTTTTTATTGGTTTGTAAATTATTTGATAAGGTAGTGAAGGTGGTGACATGCGCCCATCACTCAAAAGGTCTTCCAATGTTGGATGGAGGCTTTTGCGACCTAATAAAGCCATGGAGGCTTATCCTTTCGCTACAGCACTTCAACTGATAGTATCGCTGTAGAGGTACTCTTTATACAAACACGCTGTCCGCATGCATCTGCTGAGGCAAGGTAGTAAAATATTTTTAATTAAATTTTTTTCATTTATACCTTAATAAGGTACTAATTTTTTTTTAGACTACAGTAACTATACCAGAAATCTACAGCAACAGCGACGGTCCCATCCTCTCCATACGTGCGAACTCGCTCTCCTCGATTCTCTGCAAGGGTAACATTCGCCGATTTCTCGCATTAGCCCGACGTCTTCAATTTTCCGATAAACATTTAACAAAATTTATTCATATGCTGCCTCCATTATTGTGCAGTGTACAAACAGTGTATACGAGTGAAGATTTACAGGAGACAGCGAGCACACTGCTACGTGTCGGGCCGTTGGCCTAGCGTACTGTTTATGACGTAAGGGTGGCGGGCAGTACCGTTCGAAGGCCGCCCTGTCGGCATGTCTATTTCTCTGCGTGAAGAATAAATTTCCACTCAGCTCTCGGACGGAGACAAATTCTACTTAGTATGACCCTAGTAC
>JBCCFU010000079.1:0-6012 GCA_039029575.1 Bacteroidota bacterium
TCCCAGCCGAGTCACCGTTCCGGCTGGCAATGGAGCGAGCTGGCAGCTGGCGAAATTGTGTTGTCTCACCGGTGCCGAGCACCGCGGCAGACTGACATTTCGGACAAAAACTTAGCCTGGCACTGTTACGCCCGAGCGTTCGGTGAGACACCAGTGACGGAGCTGTCGGTGAGACTCGCCTACATCGCCATATCAGGCATATGCTGCCGTAAAGTAAAGGGACTTGTGAGTAGCAGCATGGTGAGGTAGTGCTGAGCTTGACAGCGGCGCCAGCTTTGACGCTCCCGCTGTCAAAGACGAAACTGTCAAGGAAAGCTACCTTCAGTAGTGGCATCAATCCACACAATATAGTCATAATTTGCTTCATGTTGCTCAATCAACTTATGTACCAGCTGGGTCTTTCCTAACCCCCCAAATCCTATAATGGGCGGAAAGATCACAAGTTTATTCTTATCAGCCTCATTAGCCTCATTAAAACAAGTTGCGAAGGTTTCGAGTTGCTTTGTACGTCCTACAAAAAGATGCTCCTTAGCAGGGGCCATGTCAAAGTTAAGCTTTTGGAGAGCATCGGTTGTCGAAGACTCTTTAGTTGCCTTTCCTAACTCTGGATAGCATATGGCTAGGCCGTGGAGCTCATCTAGTACTAGTCGAATGTCTTTTTCCTGATTTGTAAGGATAACGTAATCTTTGTTTTCTCGATCTATTGTTAGGTATTTAGCCCATTTTGTCTTGCCTAGCGCATTTATATAGGGTTCTTTTTCATACTTTTTGCCCCACAAAAAATCATAATCATGTGGTGGGATGTGGCGCTTATGTATCCTGTATTTTGGGTCACCTTTTTCTGCTATGGCATATTTTCTTACATAGCGGGTATAATATGTTTTACACTCTTCTTCACTTAATTGTTTCTTAAACAGTTTATCGAACATCCACCGAACTTTGTCTTCTTTTTGAGAAGGCCAGCTCTTCATCTCTCGTATTTTTTCGACTTTTTCTTCCTTAAATCCGCCTCTATCTTTATCAAAAACCGCTATAAAATTATCTATGTGATGACTTTCTAGGTCATATTTGAATGGGATTTTAGAAAATTTCTTATTAACTACTTGGTATAGGGTAGTATATCTATGCCTATTGAATGTATTGACTATATTGGGTGTAGATACATAGTTAGTAATATCCAAAAGGTCTAACTTTACTTTTATTACATTATGGTTAAGCTTTTCTAGTATTTCCTGAGCTCCTGGCGCATCGAAAACAACCGTTTTAAGCATACGTTTAGGATACTCAATTCCCTCTAAATATTGGTCATATGCTATAAAAGAGGCCACTTGAGCTAGCCACCCTCCTAAACTATGCCCTGTAAGTGAAAGGGTATAATCCGCATTATTAGCCAATGAAATCGATGCTTCGAGGGCTTCTTCAATAATTTTTTGCTGGCCTGTTGCCGGATCGTTTCCCACAATAGCAGGGATATTGGTACCTCCCCAATCCTTGAGGCTGCTTGTGCCTTGATAAGCCAATACCAATTGATTTTTATTTTTGTTAAGATACAGCACACTTTGGTAGGAGGAATAGTCGTCATGGGTAAAAATCTCCTGTATTTCCCAGCCTGCCAATATCTCTTCTTTCCCGTTGACTTTTTGCGTAAGTGTCGGTGGTGACCCATCCTCTTGCGCCTTTTCTTTTTCTAAGGCCTCCTTTGACTTATAGACATGGCCACTTAAAAAGGCAAGCTCATAGTCAGCTGGGCTAAAGCGCATCTCATTTAGCTTTTCGGGGAAAAGATGGTGTAATCTTGCTATTTCTTTCTTTGTTGTCATGGCTATTCTAGGTTAAACTAAAAATTAAACGAACGCATGAGCATATTACCTTACAAATACTTGTTTATTAGCAAAAAGGCTTAGCGATATGGGACACTTTATAATGCTAATCAAACTTAAAAAGTCCCCCTTAAATATATAAAAAGCCAATTTTGCCATCAGTGGCATTTGCATGTATTCCTTTATTTATAATAAAAACCAAAATTACAACAATAAAGCCAAAAAAAAACTCATCTACATTTTTTGCGATCCCTTGGACAATCTCGAAAAAGAAAGGGTGCCTAGCAGCGAAACAGCCCTACGGGCACGATTATTTTATACCCAATTGCAAACGTTCATGATTTGATCATGCTTCCCTTGCCCATAAACAAAACAGGGAACCACCCCCTCGTGCTTTAGAATCCCAGGGAGAGCGTAAAAAGTTTGTTATTATAATAACATTTTGTAAATTTTGGTAAAATTAATTTTTTTTTAAAATTATGTATCATGAAAAAAATATCTTCTCTTAGCTCTCTATCAGTAGCTTTCCTATCGGTCAACTTACTCTTAGCCCCCTATGTCTTACACGCTTCGAATAGCCAAGTCGTGATCAAAAATGAAAACCAAGCGTCACACTACAGTCACTACCTACCTTTCTTGGAGGATCAAAATTTCAACCCCTCTTCACATCAAAGAGAAAGACAAATAGATCAACATTCTTTAGATAGTTTCAATAATCAACTCAGTCAACCTGGCCTTGCTAACCACAACCCTGCGAACGAAAGCAAAGATAATAAGAGAATAAAGAAAAAAGTATTTAGAAAATTTAACAAAAATTTTAGCAAAGAAGAAAGGGATCTCCTGATAAGAGAACTGCGCGATGACATTGCCAGCACCAATACTGAGTACGAATCTCAAAACGAAAGCCAAAAAGAGGTTCAATTTTCGGATCACGCAAACGCTGGCTTAAACTCAACGATATCCAATATTTCCTCCAATGCTTCCTTGTCAACGGCAGGAGAAAGCAATTTGAATATCGTTCCTTACTTCTCAAATACATCTACACACCCACCCGCTCAATCCAGCAAAGCTATAAATAGACTATCTAGAAAAAGAAAAATAGATGATCAAAGAGAAAATCCCCTTCCCAAAAAAAAACCAAAATCTTCACTACAAGTTACTCAACAAAAAATGCCAGTAAGCGTTCCATCCATGATGAACAACTCATCTTATTCACACTATTCCCACGATACATATGAATACCAGCAATATATGAGTGCATATATGAATGCACATTTCAGTTATCTGGCCATGCGCTCAAGTTACAACGCAGCTCGTCAAAATAATACCGTTGCACCATTTCCTATACAACCTTTCGTAAAACCATATACTGAAAAAGGAGATGTCGAGTATCATCCTCACCACACCAACTACCACTCCGAAGAGCCTTCCCCAAAAAATACTCCAAAGGTTATAGACTTATGCGGTTCGGACGATGAGATGAGCACTTCAGACAACCTTAAAAGCCCCCCTCTCTTACCAAACCCCACAAACCATCACCTTCAACATCCAAACCAAGACCATACACATGACGAGCGCATGCACCAAAATCTGCTTCAACTCAAAAAAGAAGCGAAAAATGAGGGACATACAGAAAGACATCCTCTATATGCAAACCGCTCAAGCAACCGTAATCCATCCAACAGGCTTAGAAACCACAATGCTCAACACCGCGACGAAGAGGATAGTCAGCAAGAAGAGTCTGATAGTTGTACTGATGACCAAGCGCATACCTCCCACAAATCTCAAAATTGCGATAACCAAATCCATAAACTACTCCCTTCATTGATCCCTCCTAAGAAGAAGAGGAAGTCAAGAAATAGCAAGAGTCATCAAGAGAAAATTTTTAATTGTGGTAATAAGAAGTGCAAAGTGCAAAATTTTGATACAATTACCAAGTTGGTAGACCACCTTGCTACCAATAGACATAGAGGATCAAAAGGAGATATCTGGACGTGTCTATATTCAGAGTGCGATACATGGAAAGAAGCAGGAGGCTCTAAAGGTGCCATCATGACGCATGTCAAAGTTAAACATCTGGAAGATATAAAAAAATCGACTAAAGGCAAGTTTTACCTCGCTGACTATTTTGACTATAAAAAAAGTGTCAAAGTGAGCATCAACAAACAACTATTACATCTAAATTTACAGCCCTACTTCTAACTCAGAGAAATGGGATGCCTCTCTTTTTTAGAGGGTGCCTGGGCCTATACTATCCATAAGATCCAATGCTCCCCACAACATTGTGAGCAATAAAGAGTGTCTTTATTGTATTTTTTTAACCTACTTGATAACCCCATCAGTAGGATGATAATAGCCTTAAAGATCCCTTTCTATGATTATTGGAACAGCCAAAAGAAAATTTATTTATCTGCTTACCCTCTTGACATCTCTTTGTATAGGGACTTCTTGTGTACAAGCATCAACTGCTAGGCTAAAACTGCCAAGAGTACTCAGAAATACGGAGGGGATACTGGAACAACTTGCAAAAATAGATGTAAGCAGAATCGAAAAAGCGATCAGAAAGAGCAAAGATCCACGGACATCTGACCAACTGGATGAAGATGATAAAGCAACGATTACCGCAGGGCAATGGCTGCAAAATATTGTCTTGGGGGTAGGTGTACTAAACCCAGGCGCATATAAGCACATAGATAAGGAGGGGGAGGGATACGTTGAAGTTGAAATCTCTAAGAAATTAAAAGGTACGGGTTATACACTGTATCACCTATTGTTGCAATACTTTTACTATGGCTACGTTAATCCTAAAAAAGAGAAGAAAAGAAACAAGCAAACGAAGCCCAAAAAGAAGATCAAAAAACTAGCGAAAAAAATAGATCGCGACACGTCAGAAGGTAAAAAAGTTATCTATACCGAAGAGACACTAAAGCATATGGTCTATGCCTTGAAACATCACTTTGGTGAAGAAGAGGTTTATAATAATTATTTTAAAACAAAATTGATTTTCAATGAGATAGAGGGCAAAAAGGGAGTAGAATTTATGAGAAGAATCATGGGAAACGATATTTTTAGCCGTTGGTTAGATGATGGTATAAAAAAAAGAAAGCAAAAAATGATAGAAGAGATGAGAGAAACCCCTCAAAAATATGCTGATCCAGCTTCTTTCTATAAAGAAGAAAAACATAAAGAGTACAAAGAGCAACTCGATTCAGAGGAACAAAAAAAAGTCTTAGATGAGTGGTATGAAGAGATAAAGAAAATTATGCCAACGTACGTGAATGAGTTGCAGGACGGCCTCAAAAAGATAACAGAGGATGCAAAGATAGCCAAGGAAGTGTTCAAGCGTTATAAGGTAGTATGGATGTATGAAAAAGTTGCTAAAAAAGCCCAAAAAGGGATATTTAGAAGAGGAAAAAAGGTAAAGCGTGAAGCGCCGAAGAATATGTCTCAAAAAGAGAAAGGTGATGTCATGATCGCCTCCCCAAACGGCGCAAAAGACCCCATCGTCCCTTATTCAATAGGTATCATCCATAAAGAGAAGCAAGCTTTCTCAGATAGCGATCAACTAACTACCCCTGTCCCACAACCCTTGAGTGACCTAGAGACTAAAGACTTCCCGTACAGTGATGAACTGACTACCCCTGTCCCCAACCACTTTAGCGATCCAGAGAAAGAACTCTTCCCAAGTATTAATACCCCTGTCCCAAAACCCTTTAAAGATCCAGAGAGGAAGGTTTTCTCCGATAGAGATAAAGCAATCGCACCTATTTCAAAACCCTCTCCCCTCCCAGAGAGAAGAAGCCCTTCTCCTGAGTCCCCTGCTGATGACTCTTCGTTTAGTACTCTCACAGGAGTAACGATCTTAGGCATCGGCACACTGGGGAGCCTTGGTGCAGGTGCTGTTATAAAAGCAAGGCGCAAAAAATCTGCTGGAGAACATACATTACAAAAAAGTCTTGCGGAGCCTCCAACATAAGCCTCTGCCTCCTAAGAAATAAAGAAAATAAAATTTTGCCCTCTTAATCTTTTTTTATAATTTTAGTACAGAGCCGTTCTTCCGAAAGAATATCTACCCTTAATGACCCTGGCGCGGATTTCCCCATAGCGTGGGCGGAGGGTTCAATCCGTGCCTTTTAAGTTCTCATGAGGGTTTAAATAAACTTCTTTTTGTTGCTCAATGTCCTTCTTTGAA
>JBCCFU010000080.1:0-5947 GCA_039029575.1 Bacteroidota bacterium
ATTACAATGTATTCGTATTTTATGTCATTCTTTGCAAGAAGATATTCGACGACTTTCTCTTTGCCTTTTTGTGTAGCGGATTTTATCAAGTCACCAGAATATTGTTCTTTATCTATAAACGCCTGTTTATATTTATCATGATCAAAAAATGTCTTTAATAGTTCGACATTGATGTCAATATTTTCTCGTTTTAAATACTTGATAATATCATCTATTTTATGTTTTAATTCATCACTTTTTTCTTTAAGAAGATATTGAATAGCTTCTTTGTTATTCGCTGCGATAGCTTCTTCAAGGAAAGAGAACCCTTTATCTCTTTCACGGAAGCTAAAATCGTCTTCTTTTTTTTGTGGAGAGTAGTAGTTTATAATTTTGTCTAACAATACATTTTGTTTGGTTTTTCCACCTGCTGCTTGAATGCATATCATGGGAATGGCTAGGGAAAAGATAGTTGTGAGACGAAAAAGGGTATATTGTTTCATTATGTATATATGTAAGGTTTTTGTGGTTGTTGTATATAGATTAGTCGTGTAATGCTCTGTACCGTTTTTTTGAGATACTATGCTTTTCAGTGCCCATCTAAATAAGAAGATAAAGACGTTCACTTACTATTACAAAGGAGTAAAATGTGTGTAGGATGCTAGAGTTGATTGCACGTTAAAATCAATAACCTTAATGAGCGAATATTTTTTTTGTTTATGGAGATCTCTATAAATTTAAGTATTTCCTTCAGAATTTAATATTATATAGGTATGTTATTCCGAAAAAAGAATCTAATCTATCTCTTCCTGCTCTCACTTCCCACATGGTTAGCTCCTGCCAAGGCCTCTCTAGTACCTTATCATCAGGTACTTGCCGATAAGAGCTGTTCATGTAAACACATAAGCTGTTGGGAAGCCTGTACATAGAATGCCTTTATGCGATGTCATAGCCACTCAAAAAGTCGAATACGTGGAATGCTATCTTCAAACTTTTGACAATCATTTGTTACTTGTCCCGCTAGATTATGAAACCTACGGACGTTATAGTAAGAAAAAAGGTATTACCCATAAATGTTATGTGAGACGGTTTCATATGGGGTATACGATCTTACACTATGCCATCTGTATCGGCTGTGATGCTAAGATCATTGACTTCTTACTGGCGTGCAACTGGCTACTGCTAACAAAAAATATCGGTGATAATATAATGAGGGGCAACTATGATCCTTATCACCTGACGATCCATCAAGAGCATGAAGAGCGCGTAGCTATCTTGAAGACATTACTAAAACATGAAAAAAAGATTCAGCGCAAAATGCAATTATTTATTCATGGATTTACGCATATTCTAACGGATATAAATCACATAATCATAGACTATATAATCAATAGCACGCGGATACCCGTATCCAACTCAAAGTATGGGTTGATATGCTGTAAAGGCCTCACACCTGTGCAAATAGTGGTAAATCTATCAAATGGTGGTTTTGGCGGCATAGATAAAAACCTCATGAAGATGTCAGCACTATTGCTGCCTTACGACTGGAATGAATCTATCCACCAACCATGCATTTATGATAATGATTCGTTTAAAGGCAACGTAATACACGCCGCTATATGGAATGGTGGTCATTTTGAGATTATCAAAGCATTGGTAAAAAAGGAACCCCAGATTTTAAAACAGAGAATAAAAGATAGAGAAAGTAAGTTTCACGACTTTTCTCCCCTACATCTGGCTGTATATAAGAATCATATAGATATTGTAAAATACTTTTTATCTTATGACGACGAAGAGAAATCGCTTGCAAACGCTGAAATAAAAATAACCCTAAAAACAGGAATGACCATAACTCTATCCAGATAGCTATAAGGGGAGGTTTTGTAGCTATCACAGACGTATTGTTAGCACATGACGCTTCTCTTACAAGATATTTACTTCCTCCTTATGATATCTTTTTGTCTAGATCTAGACACTAAAAATTTGTCTGTTTGCTAGGGGCGAGGCGTAGTACTTCAAAGCGAGGGGATGTTTTTGAGGAACTTATAATAATCGGGTAGAAACAGTCGAAACGTTTTTCGAAAATCAACATTGTCAATAAGCTCTCTCTTAAAACGACTACTTGCTTTCTGAGTCAAAAGCTTTAGGTAGGTTATCAGTGCTTTTTCCAACACAAAGATATCAATTTCCGTCCATTCACGAGCTACTACTTGTTTATACGTACGCTTTACAGGCCATTTTTTTGATTGTTTTGGTTGTTTAAAGTTTAAACAAGAAGGGTCTTTCACATCATAAAGCATATAACATAAGGCATTATAGAAGCTAATAAAACAATAATTTCCTCCAACCAAAAATTTATTTCTTAAACAAGGGCTAAAAAATTGGATATCCTGCATAGCATCTTTGTAATAGGAACTTAACTTTTCCTTATTATTTTCAAGATCTTTAGGCATATATGATTTAGGATAGACGAGATAGGACAAGACCATCCAACATTTATCCAAAGATAAAAAAGCATGAGAAGATTGGCGACACATGCCTTGGACACAAAGCACTTTCTTCTCTATATGTGAAGTAGCATATAATTTTTCTACTTGCTCGGGAAAGAAAGTTTGGGCTGAGGCAAGTCTTTGAAACGTTTCCTCTGGGTCGTTGAGAAATCCTTCTGGTATATTCATATGAGGCATTGGACTCTTGTCGTGTGCATTATGGAGCGGACCTGCCCCTTGCACATGGGTTGCCAAAAGAGGGAGCAAAAGAAGCCATCGCTGGCTTGTGAAATAACGATGTTTGTTCATGATAAGTGATTTATGTAAGCGTAAATAGGTATTTGTACTAAATGTAATAAAAAAAAATTCAAACAAAATACATTAGGATATCAAAAAAAGTCGGCCCAAGAAAAATGATATTTAGTAGTCACTAGTTACTAAAAAGAGAGATACAAAATTAAACGGTATCAGAGATGCCTTTTCTGAAGGAAAAAAATAGCTACGCTTTGGGTTAGAAGTTATTATTTGGAGAGTATAGGCCATATATCAGAAGCTGCGATAGAGAAATACATGGCTGATCAAAAAATAAATTAATATCTAAGGTAATGGTAAAATTCATCCCATAGACTGAAGCCAAGGGCTTTCTTGTACGTTTATCGTAAAGAGTGGAGACTAGGGGATTTGAACCCCTGACCTTCTCGATGCCATCGAGACGCTCTACCAGCTGAGCTAAGTCCCCAAGGTATAAGCACAAAAAAAGCAAAGATACAAAAGAGAGAGAGAAAGACCCAGTCTGTCCCTATTATTGTGGGTTTACTAGTCCATCTTGTTGTAAAGATACTACCTTTGTCGTATCAAAAGCGATGTGAAGTGTTGTAATAAGACAGTGGCTTCCATACCTTCTAACCTTTTCAGCTATGAAACAAAAACAGTGGGTCTATCAACCCTTGCCCAGTCGTGAGACCTTGCAAAGCCTCGGCACAGTGTTCAAGACATCTACGATGATCACTACCCTCTTATGGCAACGTGGCATCCGCACTTTAGCACAGGCGAAAGCTTTTTTCAACCCTTCTCTCGGCGACCTGCACGACCCTTTTTTAATGAAAGACATGGACAAAGCTGTCGCACGCATAGGCGAAGCCCTTGCCCGTGATGAAAGCATCTGCGTCTATGGTGACTACGACGTAGACGGTACGACGAGTGTAGCCCTCTTGTACCATGCCCTTCAACAGCTTGGAGCGAAAAGACTCTCCTTCTACCTGCCCGACCGTCACAAGGAGGGCTATGGTGTCTCTGCCCAAGGCATCGCCCACGCCATCGAAAAGAAGGTGACCTTACTTATATGTGTAGACTGCGGCACACGGGCAGTCACCCACCTCACCCATGCTAAAACACATGGTATAGACACCATCATTTGCGACCACCACGAAGTAGGAGCAAACCGACCACCTGCTTTTGCGATGCTGAACCCCAAGCGACCTGACGATGACTATCCTTTTAAAGGACTGTCGGCCTGTGGCATCGTTTTTAAGTTGGTACAAGCCCTTTTCCAAGCTCAAAAGAGCCCTCTCAACCCAGACGACTACCTCGACTTGGTAGCTTTAAGCATTGCTGCGGATATCGTGCCGATGGTAGAAGAAAACCGACTTTTGATGTATCATGGGCTAGACAAGCTCAACACAGACCCTCGGCCAGGCATCTGGGCCCTCAAGCAAGGTAGAAAACAAGAAATGCCTTTCTCTGTCAGCGATGTTGTCTTCGGCCTTGCTCCCTTCATCAATGCGGTTGGGCGGATGAGCCATGCTACCCCTGCTGTCGAACTCTTGCTCACTGAAGAACGCACCACTGCTGAAAAGAAGGCGATGCTTCTGCAAGAAGAAAACCGCTCTCGCAAACAACTCGACGAAGAGACGACCCACGAAGCCCTTGCCATGGCCGCCCAAGGCCCTCCAAGCGAAACCATCGTCCTCTATAAAGAAGGTTGGCCCAAAGGCATCGTCGGCATCGTCGCTGCCCGCTGTGTTGAACACTATCACCGCCCTACCATCATCCTCACTAAGGTAGGTAACATGCTGACAGGCTCAGGCCGCTCCATCCCAGGCTATAACTTATACGATGCCGTACACCATTGCGCTCCTCTCCTACAGCGATATGGTGGCCACGCACAAGCCGTCGGCCTCACCATAGCCCACCAAGACCTTCCCTCCTTTATACAACAGTTCGAAGAAAAGGTAGCCAACACGCTTTTACCTCATCATAAAATCGTCAAACAAACCATCGACCTAGGCACCTCTCTCTCCGAACTTACGCCGACCAACTGCCGACTGATTGCACGCATGGCTCCCTTCGGCCCTGCCTACCGACAACCTGTCTTTGCCACCACGGGGGTCACCGTACACGACTACCACATCTACCAAGGGAAACATATCAAAATCTTCTTCAAAGAAAAGGATGACGGGCCCCTATGGGATGCTATCGGCTTTTATATGGCAGAGCAGTTTCAGCAAATCCACACTAACCATAGCCGTCTTGACATCGCCTACAAAGTATCTCTGGACAAATATCGAGGTGTCGAACGCATACAACTCACCCTCAAAGACCTCAGCGCCACTACCTAAACGACCCACTCGCCAGCCCCTACTCTCCTGTAGGTGAAATTTGTTTGAGACCCTTTATTTTTGATAGAGAAACATTAGCTTTTACCTGACATGAAAAAATATGGGCTTGCTTTCATAGGCTTCTTTTGTAATACGGTGACTAGCTCACTAATAGCAGCACAATACTTTAGCTATGAAGATGTTGCCAACAAAAAAAAAGACTCCTTCCTAAAGACCTACTTAGAAGACTCCCAACCAAAGATCGAACAACTTATAAGAAACGTGATCCTTTCCTGTAAGATACCCCATATACAAGTCGAAGAAGAGGTCAATAAGATAGATGAACCCTACTTTTATGAAGTCCTCCTCATCCCTATTTTTCGAAACAAACAGCTCTTTGAAGCCCCTAACTATCCTATTAACCTTAAGAATGTGACTGACCACCATCGTTATGCACTTATACAAGTCTTGGCAAAGGCGATGAAAACGTATGCAGAAGAGCATTACCCTAGACAAAAGGAGCAAGCCTATGACGTATTACAGCCACCCATCCCTTGGCAGTATACCGAAAAAGAAGGAAAAGAGTGGAAAGACACCATAAAAGACCACTTTACAAAAAGCTATGATCTTAGTAAAGAAATATACCAAGACTTTTCCTCACAAGAAAAGAGCTATAAAAAAAGCGGCCTCAGCGCCGCTCAAGCAGCTAGTATTGGTACAGGAGCTCTCTTTACTGCCTATATGCTGGGTAACTGGCAGCAGGCCAAAAAGATCAATAAGAAAAAAGAAGAAATCAAAAAAGAAGAAATCAAAAAAGAAGAAATCAAAAAAGAAGAAATCAAAAAAGAAGAAATCAAAAAAGAAGAAATCAAAAAAGAAGAA
>JBCCFU010000081.1:0-5915 GCA_039029575.1 Bacteroidota bacterium
CAAACGTATGGCGCAGCTGGTGAGGATGAATGGCATCGTCCAGCTCTGCTAACTCAGCTAAATCCTTAAGTGATTGGTGGTTTTTCACTAATCAAATTTTTTTAAATCCAGCATAAGGTGTTGAGGAGCATCTTATGCTGGATTTTTTTATGCGCAAATTGATAATTTTTGTCTTCTTCGATCTAAAGCAGCTAGGAAAAGTGGTATTTTTCGTATAATTTTGGGGCACCTTTGGCATATACCTTGACAGTTAGGCAATTACCAAAGTTTCACCATTTTACCCTTCACTATATGCAGGCATACATTGAATCGTTCATTAACATCGTAGGAAGTCACCTTATAGGTCCTGTTTTCATGGTTCTTCTCTTAGGAACCGGAGCTTTTTTCACCGTCTATCTAGGCTTTCCCCAGTTTCGTCTTTTTGGCCGTAGTTTGAAGTTATTGCTCGGCATGGAGAAGTCATCTCAAAAGGTAGGTGATACCTCTCCTTTTCGTGCTTTGGCGATTGTATTGGCAGGTAGTATAGGTGCGGGTAGCATTGTAGGAGTGTCGATTGCTGTGCATGTAGGGGGGCCGGGCAGCCTTTTTTGGATGTGGATAACGGCGTTTTTAGGGATGGCGACACGGATGTCCGAGGCGATAGCGAGCCACTGTTATCGTGAAAAGAGTGCGGAGGGTACCATGGTAGGTGGACCGATGTATACGATGCAGAAAGGTCTTAATATGCGTTGGTTAGGGGTTGTTTTCGCAGTAAGCACGCTTATCACGGCTTTTTTGGCAGGTAATATGCCGCAAGTAAACGCGATGAGTGGTATTCTATATTTTAAGTGGGGTATCTCTAAGACGGTCACTGGGTTTGTCATCAGTGGATTGGTAGGGGCTGTCATTCTTGGAGGGGTAAAGCGAATCGGGCAAGTAGCTGGTTTGCTAGTGCCTTTGATGACGTTTACGTACCTCGCGCTGGTTACTTATGTGATGGTCATCAACTATGATAAGATCATCCCTTCTTTTGTTAGTGTCTTTACATGTGCTTTTGCTCCTGCTCCTGCTGTGGGTGGCTTTCTTGGTGCAAGTACTTCGCTGATCATCATCAAGGGGTTACAGGTTGGCTTTTTCACCAATGAAGCGGGTGTAGGCTCTTCGGCTATTGCACACTGTGCTTCACAAGAGCCTTCTAGTGGAAAGGTGGGCATCACTTCGATGCTGGAGCCTACCATTGCGACAGGTTTTATGTGTACGCTGACGGTGATGGCGGTCTTGGTGAGTGGTAGCTATACGGACAAGGTGTTTTACAAACTTGACAAAACAAGCATTTTTGTAGTTCAAGGTGACTATACAAAGAATGTGAAGGCGTTGCAGGGTCACATGAAGGGTGACCAAGTGCTGTCATCTTATACAGGGAGATTGCGTATAGTAGATGGCAAGTTACCGCAAAATGAACCTGTTACTTTCTTACATGCTGACGGGTCGGTAGAAAATGTCGTCATCAAAAGAACTCAAGGAGGGACTGATATCCTTTTTGAAGGGGAAATTCTCGTCCAGGAGGGGCGTATCATTTCCTTTGGCGACGATGGGGTTGTATCTTTCCATGAGGTGACAATCGAGGGCGCGTCTTTGGTGAATGCGCAAAATCTTGCCCTCCATACTTTCTCGAACAACCCGCTTGGAGGGGTTATGAGCTTGCTTATGATCATCTGCCTCTTGCTCTTTGCCTTCTCTACAGTGGTCTCGTTTAGCTACTTCGGAGGTAGGGCTTTGATGTTCTTGGGCTTCAGCCGCTTCTTGACGGTCTATAAGATACTCTATGTGCTGGCTATCCTGCTAGGAGCTGTCTCACAGACAACGATACTTTGGAGCTTTGCGGTGATCTCGTGTGCGATGATGGCTGTTCCGAATTTAATATCTATCCTTTTGATGCGTGAAAAGATCAAGGAAAGGCTGGATAATTCCTAACTTTTAGCTCCTTCGTACTCAATGTTAGGTAAGCTGTTTCATATCTTTAGAAATGGATACTATGACATTTTTGATGAATAGCTAAAATGCAGGGGTACAAAGAGATCCTTGATTTGTTGAAGTGAGCAAGAGAAGTGAGGAGAATATGTAGCTTTTTTGGCTTGCTCTTCTAAGTCATTTCCCAAGGAGGGAGAAGCTTACAGCTAGCAAACAAACAACGCCTAATCCCCTTCTCTTTCCTAAAGAAACTATATCTTTAGGAAGATAAATAAATCTGAATTTTTAACCCTCTTGACCATGAAAAGAATATATGTTGTCCTTATAGCTTCTTTCGCTTCTTTCCCTCCATTGCATGGAGCTCATTTCTTAGATGTTGCTGACGAAAAAGAAGGCTACCAAACCCCATATGCTCACCTCCAAAACCCTAACCCACAAACTGAGAAGGAGGTCTTTGATTTTGAGGTTAACGATCTGGTAACTGATTTGGAGGAACCTCAAGGTGACCTAAAGGATGATGTAGATTCTGTGGTGGGAAAGCTCGAAGACAAAAATAGTTTTTTCTTTTTAGGAGTGGATTTGATAAAAACAGAATCAGACGCTCATTACAGGTGCCTGATTGTTAGTCCAGTATTCAAGAAAGAACAAAAAGCCATCAAAAAGGCTAAGCAAAAAAAGTTCTACCTCATCGAAAGCGAGGGCGAGCATTTCCTCTTACAACTTCTTGAGTTGTTACATATCGCAAAGACATACACTATTCAAACTTTGTATTCAAGTCCTTATGTATGCCAAAGTTGTCACTTGTTTGCGCTCCATCTCTTCGAGATTTGCCTTCCAACGAACAAAAAAGGATGCTGTGGGATACTCTTTCCTTCTTCTGAGAAGATGCCTACATCGGCGATGGCCTATATTAAAAGTCACCTCACTCTGCCCCTTGTTGAGACTGAAAAAAAAGATCAGCAGATTCGTGCCCAAGAGCGTAAAATGACCAGCCTAGAAATAGCATCTACTTTAAAAGATAGAGACGACGAGGCTGTAAAGCACGCCTCAGCGCATTACAACGTTGATTTCAACGCCAAAGAGAATCACGGAGATACACCTTTGCACAGAGCTGCAAGCAATAACAATAGAGAGGTAGCCAAACTCTTAATCGCCGTAGACACTGATAATAATATAAGAGATAATGAGAACCAAACGTCCCTAGATTTTGCTCAAAGATATCGTTGGAAAGAGATAGTTTATTTGTTGGGGGGAGGGGCTATATGTAGCATTTTTGGGCTTTGAACTCTTGGATTTTAAGCTACTTTTTTAAGTCATTCTACAAAAGGGAAGCAAGCATATACCCCTGCCAAACAAACAACGCCTGCTTCTTTCCCCTTTGCTAAAGAAACCATATCTTTAGTAACCTAAATAAAACTTTAACCCTTTTAGCCATGAACATCGTTGCCCTTTTAGTCGCATTAGTAGCTGGACTCTCTCAAACACAAACACAAGTAAATTTAGATGATGGGTTAGTAGCCTACTATCCCTTTGATGGATCAGCACGAGATAAATCTGGATACCTAAGAGATGGTACAACCTATGGTTATTCATCGTATGTTGAGGGGCCTTGGGAAGAGCAAAATACAGCTATTAATTTCAATGGAGAAAATACGCATGTTTTATTACCTTCCAATGGTATTGATCTAGGAGATAATGCTTACTCTTTTGGTTTTTATTTTTCACTTAATAATATTACAAAAATGCAACAAACGTTTTTAAATACTGACCCGCATACAGGTATTAGTCTTGGCTTCAATCGTCAAGGTAATCATCGAATTTATATTTTTATCGGTAACTGTGATATTGCTGGCTGGGTTTTTTCTTTCTCTCAATACGGTGCAAAAAATAGTTTCAAAGCTAATGAATGGTATCACTTAACTTTTACTAAACAAGCGGGTTTGTACACTATTTATGTAGATGGTCAGCTTGATTTAGAAACTTCTTTAACAAGTCCACCATCTATAAACTGTCAACCTAAATTTCTTTTAGGCGACATACAATGCTGTAGCTCTCCCGAATACTTAGATGGAAAAATGAGTGATGTCGTATTTTATAAAGACAGAGCATTGCTTCCTCACTATATTGTAACACGACTAATGGTAAAAAATCTTTTTGCAAGTCCTACTATCATGCCTTCTGCTTCACCTACACATCTCCCTACCCTATCGCCTACTCGTTCGCTCACTAGTGCTCCAACGAAAAGTAATGCTCTCATAATCATAGTTCCGGTAATCTCTGTGGTCATTGTCATCTGCTGCGTAGGAGGAGGGGTAGTATTATACAAAAATCTGCCCAAAAAAACAGTGGAAGAAAACATAAGTCGCCACAAACAAGCGGCTGCTTTCACGGTGATAGAAGAGAATGAAAATATCTCAGCAGTGAAGTTTCAAAAGGAAAAATTCGATAAAAGAAAGAATAAGCTTCAAGACAAGGTTGTAGATGTCTTAGAGTTAGCTCCTACTCATAAAAATACCATTCAAGTGTCTTTTCAGAACAGAGGTTCTCTCTCTTCTCCTTCCTTGTCTAAACAAAGCGATTCATCAGATCTTTATAAAGAAAACCTAGATAATGAAGAAAAAAAAGGTCTTTTCAAGCCAACCCCAGATTTGATAAAATCCATAAAATAAATTTATGGGGCTGATATCAATGCTAAAGACAAGTAAGGAGAAATACCTTTGCATATGACTGCATCAGAGGATAGCAAGAGAAGTATTCGGTGTCTTAACCAACGTTGGCGGTTTTTACACTCCTCCTTTTCTTAGTTAAAGGAAATGCTCAACAGGTAGTGCATGATGTTTTCTTTGAGAAGTAGGTTGTCTTCTATGCTGGGGAGTCTTCTTCCTTTAAATCAGGGTTTCCCTCTTTTTCGTTTTTCGAAAAGTAGGGCGTTATATTGTTGTTTTGTGGCCCAAAAGCGTTTTCTTAAGAGGGCTTGTTCATAACTAGTTGTCTTGATGGGTGCCTCTGTGATGAAGGATGAGGTACTACTTGATATGGGCATTATTCTATCTTTTTTTTTATAAATCTACCTCTGGTTTTTTTTTATCTATAAAACAGTCTTCGTCTTTATTTGTATAAGGACAACAAGGGAAATATTTTATCTTTTTACGACGCTTCCTACAAAAGCAGCCTACTATACAATGAAGCGTTTTTTTGAAAAAGAGCTTAGTATACATCACAGGGCTTGTAAGCATTAAGCAAGTAGCTCTTAGCTTTCCTATATCTTTTCTACAGCATGTGCCTTTATCGCTATAATGAGCTAACACACCCAACACGGTAGTGAGTATCAAAACAGACAAAATGTTGATAGAGACACGCGTTTTTATAAGATCATAAGGGTAGTTTGAACTATCTACTATACTGTAGATGAATAAAGAGTTTAGTGATAGAGAAAGTGAATAACTAGGAAATTCATAGAGGAGATCATCATATTTGAGTAAGCAGTGACACCGCCTGCCGGTATACTCTTGTATACAGACTTTCTTAACTACTGTATTTCTAGGACTTGATACTACGTAAAGTTCGATTTTTTGTCCATTTTCAAACACATCGAGGCTAAGTTCATCAAGTGACTTTTGAGAGAATTTCCCTTTTTCTATAGGGATGTTATTAAATTCTCTTTCTTCCATGTATACCGTACATCGGGGTACATAACGCTTAGGGTGATAGAGGATCACCTCACAATCATTTTCCGATGTAAACTGCTTGCGCATAATTAAACTATCATTGTGGCTACTAACTTGTAAACTTCCAGAAGTTGAGGAATAGCCGATGAAAGGAAAGATAAAGGCGAGTATGGTAATGATTTTTAGTCTAGTCTAGAGATCAAAATTTAAGCTCCAAAAAATAGGTAGATAAACAATAATTGTATATCTTTAACTAAAAATAGGCATATTGCAACAAAATAAAACCTTCTCCTTTAA
>JBCCFU010000082.1:0-5869 GCA_039029575.1 Bacteroidota bacterium
AGCGCTTCCATTTCCTCGGAGATTTTCAAGTCCGCTATAGCTTTTTTTTCATATAGATCTTGGGCATTCTCTTTTTCTTGCAATTTTAAATCTAACTGATAAGCATTTCTTAAACGCTCTTGAAAAGATGTCAAATTAGTTTGCTCATTTGACTGATTATTAATACCATTTTCCGATGCACCATGGATAGTACAAAAGGGGATATAAAATACAGCAATTGTATAATATCTTATTTTCTCTTTCTTCATTTTATCTATTTCTCTATTTTTCTTATAAGAAATATAATAAAAAAATTAAAAATAAGCAAACTTTCATTCAGATTTGTCGCAAAGTTAGGTTTGAAGAGGTGTAGGTATTAACTTTGGAGCCGTTGCAAAAGTCTAGATCTATATAAAAAGACGACGAATTGAGTCCTTATGACTATATTGTGGGCTAAATTTTAACCAACCTAGCTATAAACCTCTATCAAAAACTAAGCATTCACCCTTTCATATTCCGTCGAATCACAGGACTCACCCTTGAGGAGTTTACCACTATCACAAAAAAACTACATTTTGTTTGGCAAAGGAAACATATAAAGAAGAAAAAAATAGAAGGGCGGCCATATGGTGTGGGTGGTCTTGAAAATCACCTCCTTTGCCTCCTTATATACTACCGCGCTTATACCACCCAGCCTTTCATTGGTTTTTACTTTAGCGTAGATACTGCTACGGTTTGCCGTACAATAAAACGCCTTGAGCCTTTGCTTTCACAAATCATCAAGATAAAAAGACAGCCCGTACTAAAAGAGAAGGAGCTAAAAACCTTACTTGTAGATGCTACAGAACAAGGGGTCACAGGATCAAGTAGAGAATACTACTCAGGTAAGAAGAAACCCCAAACTATTAAAACAGAAATGATAATGGAGAAGCAAAGTGGTAAGATTGTTCAGATATCGAAACCTTTTGCAGGAAGGGTGCACGACATCACGATGCGCAGAAAAAGTGATCCTCTTCCGCCTTCTAGGTCGATTTATGGCGATGGAGGATATCAAGGGATGCAAAAAGAACATGCTAACTTCAAGCTACCAAAAAGAAAGCCAAGGGGTAAGCCACACACAGAGGAAGCACTCAAGCATAATAGATCGCATAGGGCTATTCGCAACCCTATAGAACGTAAGTTTAGAGAGATGAAAATCTTCAAAATTCTCTCACACGTTTACCGTAATAGCAAGAGGAGTTATGCTATAAAAATGGCAATAATAGCAGGAATTGTGAATTTCAAAAATGGCTTCTAAAAAAGATCAACCACAGCAGAGGTACGTCTTTTGTTCTTTTTTGGGTTAGTTCTCACTTTTGCAATTTGTCCAATTAGAAGGATAGTTTTAATTTTTTATATTTAACGTTCGTTTTTCGTTCGGGTTTTTAATATTTTTTTCGCTTTAAAACCTTTCCAAAATGTAGTAAAATAAAAGGTTATAAATCCGTATCATCTTTGTTTTTTTGATCTTTATAGTGCTGAAATTCGTGTAAAATTGCTATCTTTGCTAAATATGAAATTGTATTTGGATACTTGTAAGGTCCCTAAAATAAATTCTGTATCTTTGCTCCAACCTTTAACCTTACAACTAGGGAAGTCATCTTACAAGCATAGCAAATTTTCTTTCAAGATGTTTTACCCCCTATACATCTGTTTTAGGTGAAAAAATAAATTTCGTAGACATGAAACCAGAATTCATTACAGATACGCAGGGAAGAAAAAAAAGTTGTTTTAAGCTTAAAAGAATATATAGGTCTTATGGGGGGGGGACTTTGGAAGACCTAGAAGATACTATTGTAGGACTTAAAGCAAGGTTGGTCAAAAACCCTAAGTGTAAGGTCCCTAAAATAAATTCTGTATCTTTGCTCCAGCCTTTAACCTTACAAGTAAGTCTAGTAGACAAGCTTGTTTGGCAAGTTTTTGAATTTCAACAAAAATGTTTTAATAAAATCAAATTTACCAATCCAAAAAACGAAGCCATTAAAAAAGAGTAACTTTTCGTAAAAATTGATTACTTTTAACGTAATAATTCACTTCCATACCATGAATTCACAAAAGACATCTACCCTTCTTCTCCCTCTTCTATTGTATGCGCCCCTTGGTGCTTCTACACCTATAACCAATCCTCCTGAAGACGTAGACCTATACATGGTCTTGATGCCTAGATCAAAACCTGATGCTCCTATACAGGTCTTGCATCTCAATCAAGAAAGCACAGATAGCTATGTAGCCCCAACTCTACCTCAACAGATAAATGCAAATCAACTGCAGAAAGAGATAAACTTACCGCACCACATAAATAAACTCCTACACTTAAATAATAATGCTTCTTCTGTGAGCCTCTCAGATATACATACGCCAAGTCCTAGTCCTAACGCTAATCTGAATGCTAATAACATCCATTTTAATTTCAATGCCAGCCATAATTTGAATCCGAACCTTGATTCCAATTTTAATATCAATACTTTACCAACCCATCACATTGGAAATACCAGTTTCTTTGGGTTTCCCAAGCTTTTTCCAAACAATCAGCTCACGGTCACGAAGGAAAAGCTGCTACCCGTTGCTAGCACGCAACTTGATACTAATCATAATACGTCACAGCAGGCAAAAAGAAATGAAGTATGCCTTAACAATGTGCCTCCTCTTGTGTCTCCTCCTCCCCCGATGTACTCGGTTAGTAAAAAGACAACTCCCTCTAAAAAAGGCCTTAAAAAACGTTTGAAAGAGCACAAAGAGCATAAATATAAAAATTATCAATGCGAGTATTGTAAGGAAAGGTTTGATAAAATTGCGCTTTTGAGTGAACATACTCTTATGCATATTAATGAAAAACCCTTTTTATGCCATATGTGCTGCAAACCGTTTAAAAAAAGAGACGAGCTACAAAAGCATATCAAAAACCATTATAGACAAGGGGTAAAGTCAAAATCAACCGCCACCCTTTCACAACGCAAGGAAAAACCCACCATGCATCTCAACCCTTTCCAAAAAAGCAAAAACTTCTTCTGCACCACATGTCATAAAGGTTTTAAGTCCGACGAAAAAATGAGACAACATTCATTTTGCCATCAAGGGACAAATCCGTTTCAATGTAACCAATGCTATAAATTTTTCGCAACAGAATACGACATAAGGCTGCATTGCTCGGCTAGTCATGGTATATCTCTCCCCTCTTTTGGATATGCTCAACCTGCCGTTATGAATAAGAAAAAAAAGACCCATACATAAGAAAAATCTTCTTTTTTGCACTAAATAATTTGAGTAGAATTAGCTGGTTATTTTGTGTATCGAGTGAGATTTAAGCGTCAGGGATCTATGCTATGAAGTTTGTACAACCCATGGGATATCCCCAAATTAGCAAAATAACCCATTGATGATGCGATTTTTCAAAAAACAATGCCATGCCATCTTGTGTGGCCTTACCATACTTTCCCCCTTATGCATACAAGCCACAGAAAGGATATATAAGCAATTTGTATATGGATCTGCTAACAAATCAGATATCATTCAATTCGTTGATGACTGGCCTGTGCCCACCATTGTGCAGGGTTACTGTCACAAGCAAGCATACCACATCCCTCCCCTCGTTGTACATAAAATAATAGACTACACAGCACATAAAGCGGTAAGATACAAGTATGATATCCCCTTTATTGCCAGCAGCTGGTCATGCGATGGACAATGGTTCTCTTTTTGTAGAAGAAACGGTTCAAGCGTCTATATACAGGACACCGTCACAGGGCAAGTCCATCACAAATGCAAAGGACACACAGCAGAAGTCTGTAGCACATGCTTCACCTCCGATGGTAAACGTGTTGCCTCTGCAGGCAGAGACCATACCCTAAGGATATGGGATACTGATACAGCCGAGCAAACAGAAGAAATCAGAACCGACACCAACTACCGAATACATTGGGCTCCTGACAATGAACACATCGCCGTGATAGAAGAAGATGTTATAGTATTGATCAATATATACGCGTCCCTAGAGCGACGCATCGAACACGAAAATGTCGCTTGCGTACGCTTTTCCTATGATAAGGGGAAAATGGCTTCTGGAGATCGTGATGGCATCATACGGATCTGGTACCCGGATGCTTTAGAGGAATTGCAAGTGCTGATAGGACATATAGGTGGGGTCTATACACTGGCATGGTTCAAAGATGGAAAACGCATTTTTTCAGCAGGAAGAGACCAAACGCTGCGGGTCTGGGACGTGGAAACAGGCCAAGAGCTACGGCAGTGTGTCGGGCATGCTGAAATGATCACTGCGATCGCCTTGAGCCCAGATGAAAAATATATTGCATCCATTTCTCAAGACAAAAGTATCAGGGTATGGGAGGAAAGCACAGGGAAACAAGTCAGGCAATATATAAGTTACCAAGGAGTCTTAACGAACGTACACTGGGCTACTGATGGTCTTTTGTATGCTGCTACAATGAATACCCTGCTGATTTGGAACCCTAAAATAAGATGCAAAAACCAAACCACCCCTCCCCTACCTATATACAGCCTAGGAAAAAAAATAGCACAAGACCTGAATCTAACAAAGAGAAACCATTACATAGAAAAGCCCATGATTACGCCACAGCTCCCCATACCAGAGCGGCCTAAGACTTCTATGTTTCCCTCCGTTCAAACCTTCTTGAAAAAATGTAAAAAGAAGTTCAAGAAAAAAGAGGCAATAAATTATTTTTTGCAACCCAACTCAATATATATGATCGTTGAAAACTGGTATCGAAGAAATAAGGTCCAAACTTCTCCATGCGCTACGTCTTGTCCTTTAGATATTGGTCAACTCATCTTACAATATACTGGAGCTTGCTGCCCTTGTTGTACGTATACGAGTGAATGGCACCTTCCTACCTGCCTGCTTTGTAAAAGGCCTTTTTCCCCTAATAACACTATAAAAAAATATGAAAAAATTCGACACGGTTCCTATTTGAAGTTACATACAGATGTCGTTTCATGCCTTGCCCCCTATGGAAGGAAGTATGTGCTCTCAGGTAGTAAGGATACAACCATCAGGCTGTGGAGCCTTGAAAATAGTACCTGTCTTCACAAATTTACTGGACACGAAGAGCCTGTGACAGATATGCACTATTTTGGCAAACATCTATTAGTCTCTGGCAGCCTCGATAACACCATCAAAATCTGGGATATCAAAAAAAGAGAGTGCATGCGTACATTCCGTGCAGTACGTTGGGGAATTACCCGCCTTGGTTTCCTTGGAGAAAAAACATTGATCATAGGTTCCCGCAATGGCTCCATCGCACTATGGGATATAGAAAAAGAGGAAATGTGTCATAAATTTCAAGGACAATGTGATAGAATTAATAGTTTCGCATCTATAGACCCAAATACATTTGCCTCTGCCAGCAATGCATACAACGTAAAAATATGGGACAAAAGGCAATGCAAGCCTTGTATTATCCTTTCCGAAAGTGTCCAATACCTTGCCTATCTTGGAGGAAGACTTCTTGTCTCAGGAGAAAAAGAGAAAGATGAACCCAGCGAAATAAAGATCACCGATCTTAGAAAGAAAGCATACCCCAGGTATGCCAAAAAACGTAAAGGATGCATCACAGGGCTTGCATGTTTAGACCTAAATAGATTTGCTACTATCACCGATAATAACCATTCTTCTACCGTCGAAATATGGGATAAAACGCTAAAACGCCATCATGATTTCCGTTGGGGGGAGGGAACGACCACTAGCTTTATCGCTTTGCAAGAGGATATGATAGCCGTTGGAAGAACCAATGGTATCGATAGATGGTCAGATAATACCGTTCAAACTTTTAGATTGCTCTAATACATCTTCTCTTAAACTATAAAATAGCTAGCC
>JBCCFU010000083.1:0-5858 GCA_039029575.1 Bacteroidota bacterium
CATCCTTGACCAGCTGCGCAGCATAGGCGTTTCGTGCGATTGGAAGAGGTGTCGCTTCACCCTGGAGGAGAAGCTTAGCCAGGCGGTGATCCAAGCCTTCGTCACCCTACACGAGCAAGGCTATATCTACCGTGGCCACCGCATGGTACACTGGGATCCAGCAGGACAGACAGCCTTGGCTGATGATGAGGTGATCTACCGCGAAGTGCAAGGACACTTTTATCACATCAACTACCGTGTTGCAGGCGAGGAAGAGACCTTTGTCACCGTAGCGACCACGCGCCCCGAGACGCTCCTTGGCGATACGGCCCTCTGTGTACATCCTGACGATCGACGCTATGCCCACCTCATCGGGAAATATGCCTTCGTCCCTCTCATCGACCGCAAGATACCCATCATCGCCGATGCCTACGTCGATCCCGAGATGGGGACAGGTTGCCTGAAAGTAACGCCTGCCCACGATCCGAACGACTATGCGCTCAGCCGCACCCACGACCTGCCTATCATCGAGATATTTCATCCCGACGGCACTCTAAGCGAAGCAGCACAGCGCTATGTAGGCGACGACCGCTTCACAGCCCGAAAAAAGATCGTAGAAGACCTCCAAAAAGAAGGAAACCTCGTCAAGAAGGAAGCTCACACCCATCAGGTCGGCTTCTCCGAACGCACCAACGCCGTCATCGAACCGAAGCTTTCTACCCAATGGTTTGTCAAGATGAAAGCATTGGTAAAGCCTGCCCTGCAAAGCGTAGCCGAAGGCACCATCCGCTTTTACCCTGCTAAGTTTCAAAACAGCTACAACGCATGGCTCAACAACGTACGCGACTGGTGCATCTCACGTCAGCTCTGGTGGGGGCATCGCATCCCTGCCTACCACCTTGCAGATGGCCGCTATGTGATCGCCGCTACACCGGCGGAAGCCCTTGAAAAGGCACGCAAGCTGAAAGGAGATCCAACCCTTGCTATGGAGGCCCTCCAACAAGATGAAGATGTCTTGGACACCTGGTTCTCCTCATGGCTCTGGCCTATGTCCGTCTTTGACGGTACCATCAAGCCCGATAACGCTGACTTTCGTTACTACTACCCCACCCACGACCTCGTCACCGGCCCAGACATCATCTTCTTCTGGATTGCTCGTATGATCATGGCCGGCTACGCCTTCACCGGCAAGCCCCCCTTTCGCAATGTCTACTTCACCGGCATCGTCCGCGACAAGCAAGGTCGTAAAATGTCTAAGTCGCTGGGCAACTCCCCCGACACCCTCGAACTCATCGAAAAATATGGCGCTGACGGCCTGCGGGCAGGCATGCTCTTCTCTACACCTGCAGGCAATGACCTCCTCTTCGATGAGCAGCTATGCCTCCAAGGCAAAAAGTTTGTCCATAAGCTCTGGAGCGCCCTTCACTTGGTCAAAAGTTGGAAAATAGCCGACCAAGGCGATGACAAAGAAGTAGCCAGCCAGTGGCTGAGAGCCCGCTACGCCGCCGTACTCAAAGAGGTAGAGCGCTGCTTTCAAGACTTTCGTCTCTCAGAAGCCTTTGTAGCGGTCTATAAGGTGATATGGGACGACTTCTGCGCCCACTACCTCGAGATGGTCAAGCCCGCTCCCCAACAAGATAACAGCGTCACAAAAGCGACGTACGAAGCCACCGTACACCACTTTGAGCAACTGCTCAAGCTACTGCATCCTTTTATGCCTTTCATCACCGAAGAGATATGGCATCAGCTCCGCGACCGTACCCCGGAAGAAAGCCTTACCATCGCCTCCTGGTCTACGCAAGAGGCAGACAGGGCGGATGACTCCTTGCTCAACGCCGCCACCCACGCCTTTGACCTACTCACGCGCATCCGACACTTGCGACGTACCCATGCCCATCCAGCCAAACAGCCCCTCTCTTTGACGACCCAAGGCCCCTTGCCCACGTGGCTGACACCCTTTGCCTTTTATATCAAACAACGAGGCAACGTCGGACAGATACGCCCCGATGATAAAGGCAACGACCAAGGCATCGCTTTTGTAGTGAACAAGTGCGAGTTCCGACTCCCTGAAATCAACCCCCAACAAGCCGCCTCTCGGCAAGACCTTCACAAAGACCTTGCTCACCAGCGTGCCTTCCTCTCTGCTATACAGAAGAAACTAGACAACCCAAAATTCGTCGCACACGCCTCTGAAACGGTGGTCGCACGCGAACGAAAAAAGCTCCAAGACACCAAAGAACGCATACAAGCACTTGAGCAACTCTTACAAAACGATTAAGCATATCCTCCCAAAAATAACTTTAAATTATTGTTTTTACACAATAATGTGTTAGTTTAGTTAAATTACATGATGCTAAAAGTGTTTTTCATGAAATTTTTCGTATATTCGCGACAAAAACTTTTTTAAAATGAAGAATATATATACCAACATAAAAACAAAAGCGCTATCTTGCCTCTTCATGGTAAGTACGGTAGGTGTGTTGAGTAGTTATAATACAAAAATACATGGGGCGACGGTGGCTCTTGAACAGGTTGCTGGTAAACGCTTGGACAAAGGGGTAGAAAAACTTGAAGAAGTGGGAGATGATGTTAAAGAAAAGGTAGATAATCTTACAGATAACGCCAAGGATAAAATGAATAAAGCAGCGAAAAAAGCAGATCATACCATGACGAAAATCGATGAATTAGTTGAAAAATTCTCCAACGAGATATCCATCGTCATCTTTTTAGTCTGTGTCATCTGTATCCTTGTCATCTGGCGCCTTTTGTTTGCTCCGAGCCCCGTATCGTCAAAGAGGGCTACAGAAGGCTGAACAGGCATCTAGGAAGGCAGCACATCTTTTAAGGAATATGGGCGAAATTCTCCATCCATAGGGATCAAAGATCGCTTGGGTGGCAATGGATTGTTTTTTCCCTTGAGCCCAGCTGATGCATGCGGACAGCGTGTTTGTATAAAGAGAGCCTCTATAACTATATCTGTCAGCGTAGGTGCTATAGCGAAAGGATGAGTTTGACTGGCTCATTAGGTCGCAAGAAGCCTCCATCCAAAATTGGGTATCCTTTTTGGTGGTGGGAGTATGTCACGGAAGGCGCAACTTACGAAAGAAGCGTTGTAAGAGGTCACAGCTCTCTTGGGCGAGTAGATCATCCAAGACAACTGTTTTAGGGTGGAGAAGGTCGGGCTGCCATCGTCGGTACCCCCTCTTTTCATCTGATGCTCCAAAGACGACCTTGCCTATCTGCGTCCAGAAGCAAGCTCCCGCACACATTGCACAAGGCTCAAGTGTGACATATAGGGTACATTCAGGCAGGTACTTTTCTCCTTTGGCCTGACAAGCCCGTTGCAACGCCAGCAGCTCGGCGTGCGCAGTAGCCTCTCTAGCAGCTTGCACCTTGTTGTGGGCCCGTGCGATCACTTCTTGTCCATAGACCACTACAGCACCTACAGGTACTTCTTCTAATGCATACGCTTTTTCTGCTTCGGCTAAAGCTATTCGCATAAAATAGATGTCTTGATCGCTTACCATACCCCAAAGGTACAACATATAAGCAGATCTGCCGATGAAAAAACTGATCAATCGGAGACTCAGAGCAATGCCTTGGTAGGTCCCATATTCGTTAAGCTTTTTCGTTTCTTTGGTAACGAGGTTACAAGATTTTATTCTTTCAAGATATAATTTTATCTGAAATCTTTGCCGTAACACTCAAAAAATCATTAGATTTGTCCATAACACAGTAACATATAGAACCAGAACCCCTTCACACTTATGGAAACCTACACAAGCAAAGCATCTTTTACAAAAAACAAAAAACATCAAAAGTCATCTCTTCTTTTTCTTACCTCCTTTCTTTTTTTAACCTTAGGAAATATCAGTGAGTCTTTTGCCTCAACTCCTGAAGCAAAAGGTGATGGTAGCTTAAGCGACATCGAAACAGAAAAAATTCATCATCCCGAACAGCTAAAAGATTCGGAATACCATTCATCACTTTTGAGAGAGTTAAAAAAAAATACCCAAGCACGCCTACGTGAAACACTGAAGAAAAACCCTGAAAAAGAAGATGATCAAAACGAAGCATCTTATAAGAGCTCAGAAGAGCTGCTTACAGCATACAGTCTATGCAAAGAAGAAAATCATACAAAGGACACCTGTGGTGCTTCTAAGCGCATCACATATGTCCTAGAAGCGCATCAAAGTTGGATCACATATAAAGAATTGTACAACGATATACCCTCTTTGAGCAAAATCTTGCTAGTAGATAACGCATATACGGAGAAAGATATAGAGAGTGATTTTAGTCATATACAAATAGGCACCTTTTCACCCCCTGATACGCTTACATGTGTAGCTAAAGAATGCCTGCTCGCCAGAAAGATAGAAGCAGCCACTCCATCTTATAAAGAGTGTAATTTAGAAGACTCTGTACTTCAACAGCGATGCCATAAAATCCATTCAGCCCTACTCCATAAGAAACGAATAAGGCGTCTATCCAGCGGCGAAAGACTTCCTGAAGCTAATGGACAACAACTCGTATATATAGGAAAAGTAGAAGACAACAAATGGTGGAAACGCCTAAGCGATACAACTACTGACGAACAACATTATCAGCTCTTAGTACAAAGAATGGGCATATTTCGTTGGCAAACAACGCACGGCTTTGCAGATAAGCAACATCAAGGATTAATGCACCTGAAACCAAAATATCAAGACATAAAAGAAGAAGTATTGTATAATGTTTATGTGCCACTAACAAAAGATAACTGGAACCAGACACTAAGGAAGTCCAAAATTTTTTACGATTCATTTGCTAGAAAAAGAATAAAAACCACTATCCCTGGCCAATACATTGATGAAATAACAGGTATATGCACCAAATGGAAAGTAGGTCAAGAGGTCACCTTAGCGGAAATTACTGTTTTAAAACTATATACTGACTTTGACAAACTTCAGTTTGAACTAAAAAAATGCTTTCGGTTTGAAACCACCTCCGACATATTTGCATTAAAAGACTTCAGTCCCAATCAGAAAGAAGAAATAAAAGAAGAAGACATAAAAGAAAAGAAATTTCTTTTAGAGGAAAGGCTCTCTTCATTTTATTTCTGGAGAACTAAGTTATTGACGGTCTTAAATAAATATGCACAATGTATCAACGACAAGGAATTGTACCATGGAATTAACGCAAAGATGATTTTAAACAATTGGCAACAGTTAGCATTTCATGGACCATTATCTACCTCAACGTCTTACCATGTAGCCAGAACTTTTTCTACCGCTAAGGGGATGGTACTAACGATCCAATCACAGTTTCCACGCATGAATTTTTGTAGGGCTTTTGATGCAAGCCTAATTTCTGACTATCCAGAAGAACAAGAACAGTTGGTTTCATTTACATATCTACGTATTATGAAGGTGCGAACTAGGAATTTAATTTCCGATGATAACAACGCTGGAGGACCAGACCTTGATAAGCCGAAAAGTGTTCCACTATCATCCTATACAAGGTGTATATTTTTTGCTATACAACTCTTTATATCACAGAACTTTTCAATGAGCCTACTAGAAGAGAGCTTTTTGCTTCCATTCTTAGCGTTAAACTGCAAGAAAGACAAAAACGAAAAGAAAGACACAGGTCAGAAGATAGAATTTGTAGAAAAATTTAATAAAATGATAAAAAATGAACACCTAGCTCAAGACGAACAATTTGAAGATTACAAAAAATACCGTCGCATAATAAATATATTGAATGAAAAATTCAATAACTTCCGTTTCTATCCAAACAAGAAACAACGTGTTAAAATAGACCAAATATCAGACAAACTGAAAGACTATTTTAACACGTTGTTTCTTGTTTGGATAGAAACGGAAGTTATTGAATTTTTC
>JBCCFU010000084.1:0-5825 GCA_039029575.1 Bacteroidota bacterium
CCCCATGCCAAATAAGACCAATGAAGATATGAAAAAACTCATAAAAGGTGCCCTTCGTAAAGAAACTACCCCGTAAGGAATCTCAAAACGGTCTTTTTTCCGTTGCGTGAGCAGCTCATATGTGGAAAGACCAGCTCCTGACTCTTTTTGACTAGATGAAAGTTTCTCAGATGTTTCTTTTTTTTCCATAATAATAGATACGTAAAAGTTAAAAATATATGTATACAGATACGGCAACTCCCTTAGCCTCTCTCTTTTGTGTCACAAAGATAAACCAATTTTAGTATAGAAAACAAGCTGTTTAAGAGTTTTTGATAATTTACACCCATAGTTTCATGCCAAACCACAACGCTTTTCTCAGCTCTATTCATTATTTTTCCTACTAACCCTGAGACCTTCCATGTCTATCATCGACCACTAAATTGCAAAAAAGTAAAAAAATATGTATATTGTTATGCTTTAAAATAAATTTGTATAATTATGAAAGACATATATGCTTCTTTGTTGATTGCCATAGGGTTTAATCTATGGATATTTCTTGTAGCTTATTTTTTTAGCACAGACCTTTTGACAGACATATCGTATTCGGCCACCTTTTTGATTGTGTTGTCACATGTCTTTACCAAACATACGACCCGGGTAAACACCATCGCTTACCTAATGATCTTGGTATGGGCCTTTCGACTGGGAGGCTATCTTTTCTTACGCATTGTGAAAACAAGGAAAGACAAGCGATTTGATCAGATACGAAATAGCTTTATCAAGTTTCTAGGCTTTTTTACTTTACAAGGAGTCACGGTATTTATGGTCATCTTTCCTTGTATTTATCTCTTCCAACAAGAAGAGGAGAACCTTACGCTTGCTTCTATGCCGGGTTTTGTGACCTACTTGCTAGGGATCATGATCGAGTCAATAGCAGATCACCAGAAGTATCGCTTTAGAAATGATCCTAAAAATAAAGACAAGTGGATAGCTCATGGACTTTGGCACCATTCACGGCATCCCAACTATTTCGGGGAAATCCTTGTTTGGACAGGACTCTATCTTTTCGCCTTCCCACACCTCGCCCATACGCACCGCATGATTGGGGCTGCCAGTCCTTTGTATATCTTTTGCCTACTCTACTTCGTCAGTGGCGTACCCATGCTAGAAAAATCCGCAGATAAGCGATGGGGCAAAGACCCTGCATACCAAGATTATAAGAAAAGAACGAGCATCTTGATACCTTTTATATGGTAGAGGCAAATGACTATGTGACAAGGCGGATAAACATGGTACCCTTAAATAAGGGCTCGATAATCCCCTTTTATACTGGAAGATCTTTCGCTTACGCCTTCCTCGCTACGCTCGTCGGCTACTCAAGATGACAACACGTAGTTTGGCTCGCTCCTTTCGGTTGCTCGCCATGAAGTGACTAAAATACTCCCCAAACTCACCCATTACACCTCTCATCAGAGTCTTTCGCAGGGGACTCTGATGCAGGAAAGTTCGTATGCCGTGTGCCTAGAGTCCCTCTACAAAGAGACTCCTGAGAGAATAAAATCAAACGGTACCCACAGGCTTTGACGTTGCCTCTTTCTTTAGAAAACCGCTTCGCTACGAAGCTTCTAACACAGAAAACAATGATTATACACGTTCTCATACTATAAGCTGTGTTTCTTTCTTACCAAAAAGTAATATATTTGTGGAGAAATATTAACTTTTAGTATGATAAAAAAAATAGGTACGTCCTTCTCCGTTTTAATCGCCTGCGCTAGCTTTTCAACCCTCTTTAATGTAGAGACTAATGCTTCAGAAGACAAGAAAGTGCTAATAAAAATAAAAGAACAGACGGAACGACTTGATGCAGGTGATAAATCGGTTAAAAAAGTAAAGGATTTCCATTTCAATAAAAGACTGAATTTCCCTTATAATGACAAGACTACGGTCAAAGACTTAAAAGATCACCTATACAGTACGCAATGCAAATCGTACCAACGGGCAGAGATATATTATAAAAAAAAAAACAGCGACCATATTTTTAACGCAAATGATGATGATAAGATCGAAGATGTGCTAACGAGCGACAAAAAGATCTTTTTAACGGCCGAAATTGTCAATAATGATAAGGCACGCATACACATCGAGGTAGCGCCTAAACAAAAAAACGTTGCCTTTATTAACAAAATGGAAGTCACTTTATCAGAGATAAAGAAAAAATCTTTACAAGGCATCAAAATCTTCCTTATCAACAAACTATTGAAAGAAGATACCAAAGCCTTACTCCCCGAACTCACAGATACGGTCGTAGACATTTTGGACACCAAGGGCAACCTATTGGACGTAGACCAAAGAGGACCTATTCTATTCGCTATCAAGAAATTTCATAGTGCTCATTCACCTGAAAAAAATAAGGACCATTTCAAGATCAGGTTTTCTCCAGGTGCTGGTAAGAACGTAAAAAAAAGACCACCCATATCAAAACTACTTAATCGTCTTATTTTGGACATTAAAGATAAATTTGAAGTTATTTATAGCGAAAACAAAAAAGACATTGATAAAGACCTCAATACGCTCAAAACGATGTTTAGTCAAAGTCCTACCATAAAAGACTTTACTTCATTTCACTCATTTATCAAAAAACTAGACTTTTCAAAAGTCATAACATTTCCTAACATCAACGACTTCTTCTTTCAAAAGAGCTGGTCTAACTATTACAAAACACTTTCATTTAATCAAAAATGCCAAATAGTAAAAGAATTTATATTAG
Source organism: Bacteroidota bacterium (assembly GCA_039029575.1). Taxonomy (GTDB): domain Bacteria; phylum Bacteroidota; class Bacteroidia; order Cytophagales; family Amoebophilaceae; genus JBCCFU01. The sequence continues at coordinate 2,750 of JBCCFU010000084.1, forward strand.
AAGGTGGACTCACTTTAGGAGACAAAATAGAAATAGAGGCTCTTTGGATCGCATCCTTTATCAAATATAGCGGTCCAGTATTTCAAAAGATAACCCAGAAAGCAGCCAGCGTACATATGGTAAGCATGGGCATGAATCAGAAAATACTAGAAGCTTGGCAATCTGGACTCTCTAGGGAAATAAGTTTAAGCAGGCAGGAAATCACAGACTTACAAAGACTTTTTAAAGACACCCCCTCCGACAAAATCACGATCGAGCCAATAGGTGAAGGTTCTATTGCCAGGACAGTAAAAGTAAAGCTTGACAACAAAGATACCTTATGCATCAAGTATCTTAAAAAAACCTTTGATCTCAATACTTTTGAAAACGATGCCAATGAGTTAAAGAAAATCACAGACAAAGATTATGAGAAAAAGGCGATAGAAGACATTATTAAAAAGACAAAGCAAGAACAAGATCTTATCAGAGAAAGTAAGTTCATTATATGGGGAAAAGATTCTTCCTCAGAACCCGAGCCACCTTCAGGCCCACTTTATGATGCCCCGCAGGTACCCATGCTAGCAGTACATAAGATACATGAAGAGCTATCCAAAGATGACAAAAGAAAGCATCTACTAAAACAGTATTTACTTATGGAATACATAGAAGGCGAAACCTTGGACAAAGTACTGGCAAAAATAAAGAAAGGGACCATCCCCATACATAAAGTGAAAGAACTCAGACAAGGGTTACAAAACCTATATATGGTGTTTATACAACAGATGATCAGGAAGAAACATGTAAATTACTACTACTATCATCTTGACCTCCATCCTAGCAACATCCTTGTAAGCTACAAAGGTAGCAGTCCTGTACAGGTCATACCCGTTGACTATGGGCGCATGGGTTGTTTGGCCTCTCCCTATGATGAACTCACGGAAATAGAGCGAGAAGGGGCAGGTTCAAGCGAATATTTGATCCTAGGTCAGGTGGCCAAGGATATCTTTAAAAAGCTTAAACAAAAGTTTGACCAGTGGCCTAAACATACCAGAGAAAACGATAGAAAGAAGCTAGCAGAAGAGATCAAAAATACCATTCAGAAAGAGACGCTACTCGAGGATTTGGGGAAGCCTCAGAAAGAACTGGATAAGTGGGTTCAAAGCACTCCTATTGATGTTTATGAAGCGCAAAAGAAATTTTTAGAGGCCCTTAAAAAAGATCGCGTCATCCACAAACGCTACACCTTGCCCCAAGAAGCACTGCTTTTGCTCCAGTCCAGCATCGAACTCTTTAATGAAGCTGTAAAAGCGCGTGGAAAGAATGACCTTATCATACGAACAGAGACCATCCATCTAGCACAAAAAGACAAAGATCCGCAATACTTTACAGAAAAGTTTAAATTTGAAAAAGAAGACATACCTGATGAGTTTGATAAAGAAGAGCAGCCTGATTTAGATAAAGACAAAGAAAAAACTGCCGTAGATAATGGCAACTTTGATAAAGATGATAAGGGAAGAGGTCTCTCCCTTGCTCTTCTTGTGAAGATAGCTGTTCCTACAGGCGTTGTAATATTAGTGATAATTTCTCTTCTCAAAAAAAAGGCCCGAGAAAAATCAAAAAGATGGTAAGAAAGCATTTGCGATTCCCGTTAGCAGTTAAGTCAACCTGGCCCCACCCCCTTCAGCTTCTCCATATAGTCTGTCCAGTTCTTAATAGGTCGTTGTGCAATACCTTCCTCCATAGCTTTTTTAGCCACCGCAGGAGTGAGAGTTGTCAAAAGCCTGCGATCCAGAGCATTAGGTAAGAGATGCTTCGCATCGAAAGTATATGCCTCTTCTCCTTCACCTCGTCCCAACGCAGCGAGCGCCTCCACCAGAGCGAGCTTGATCCCTTCCGTCAACCTCGTAGCCCGGACATCCAGTAAGCCCCTAAACAAGTAAGGGAAGACGAGAGTATGGTTGATCTGGTTAGGATAGTTTGCCCCTCCTGTGCCCATGATCACCTCTGGTCGCTGTCTCCGTGCGAGAAGAGGGTCAATCTCAGGCCTTGGATTTGCCATCGCGAAGATAATAGGAGATTCCGCCATCTTCGTCAGATGCACAGGTTTGAGCACATCACCTACCGAAAAGCCAAGGAAAACATCCGCCCCCTCCATCGCTTCATCCAGAGAAGCCACCTTCCTTTTAGTCACAAAAGGCACCTTATGCACAGGCAGCTCCTTTCGGCTCGTATCCAGCAACCCTTTGCTATCAAACATCACCATCTTCGACTTTTTAGCCCCCATCGCAAGCAGCAGCTTTGCAGTAGCAATCCCGCCTGCCCCAGCACCATACATTACAATGTTGATCTTATCCAGCGATTTCTTCGCCAGAAACAACGCATTGACCAAAGCCGCCGCCGTCGTGATGGCCGTACCATGCTGATCGTCATGCACCACTGGGATATTGAGCCGCTCGATCAAGATACGCTCTACCTCAAAACACTCAGGTGCCTTGATATCTTCTAAGTTGATAGCCCCAAACGTCGGAGAGACCGCCTCAATCATCTTAGCCAAAGTCTGAGGATTCTGCTCATTGATCTCCAAGTCAAAACAATCAATCCCTGCCAACTTCTTCATAAGCATCGCCTTACCTTCCATCACGGGCTTAGCAGCCAACGCTCCTATGTTCCCTAAACCTAATACCGACGTACCGTTTGTGATCATGCCCACTAAGTTTCCCTTGCCGGTATAGTCGTACACCTTGCTAGGCATCGCTGCAATGGTACTACAAGGCGATGCTACTCCAGGTGTATACGCTACTGCCAAATCCGCCAAGCTCTCTAAGGGCTTGGTGATGCATGTGCCAATCTTGCCAGCAGGAGAAGAGGAATGGTAGGTCAAGGGATCACGATAATTAGCCATAGATAATAGAGGGTTAAAGGAGATGAAAAGAACCCTAAATATAAGCTTTCTTTCCTTTCCACAAAGGAGTAGGACACTCAATATCATCCAAACCCCCTAATGCTCACTCAATATCGCACAAGACAAAGACTAAATCAGTAAAATTTTAAATATCTAAGTGTAGAATTTTATAAATATTTATAGGGTTTTTTAAAA
>JBCCFU010000085.1:0-5810 GCA_039029575.1 Bacteroidota bacterium
ATGGCTGATTGTTATAAAAATCTAGGGATAGCTTGCGAAAGACAATGGAAGTACAAGCAAGCCGAAGAGTTGCTACAAAAAGCATTAGATATCGAGCAAGAAGTGTATAGAAACGCTAAAGATGCAAGGATTGCTACCACGTATAACATGCTGAGCATTGTCTACTGTTCGCAAGGAAAATATAAGGAAGCCTTTGAGTTCGTAAAAATGGCGTTGGATATACAAGAGGAAATTTTTGAAGATTTTTTAAACCCTGCCATCGCTGCCTCTTACCATAACATGGGACATATCTACTTGAAACAAAAAAACTATGCAAAAGCCCTCGAACTTCAGGAAAAAGCTTTGAATATGAGACAAAGCATTTACAAAAACAGCCCCCATCACCCTGACCTTGCAGACTCTTATATTGGCGTAGCTTCAGTTCACCGCGAGACAAAAAATTATAACCAAGCCATCGAGTTGCTTCAAAAGGCATTAGCCATTGGAGAAAAGATATACGAAAAGGAGGGTAACTACTCCTACCTTTCTTTATCCTCCGAAGAAATAGGAGTTACTTATGAAAAGCAAAGAAAGAATGGGAAAGCACTGGCGTATTTTGAAAAAGTCTTGTACTACCGAGAACGAATGCATCAAAACACACCTCACCTCGATATCAGTCGATCTTGTAATTGCATCGCACGAATCCACTTAGCACAAAAAAGGTATAAGGAAGCGATCAATATTTCGGAAAAAGGCTTGCGTGTAGCAAAAAAAGTGCTTTTAGTCGATGCTTCTCTTTCAGCCTATGCCTCCCCCTTGATGGCTGCTGGTTATAATTATATAGGTGAAGCTTATCGAAGGCAAAATAAGTATGAAAAAGCCATTGAATTTTTTGAAAAAGGCCTCGAACTTGAAGATCCAGAAAATCCATGCTTACAGATTGGTGGCTTACATCATAACCTTGCTCTTGTCTACGGCATTCAAAAGAGGTACAAAAAATCGATTGCGGAATATGAGAAAGCTGTGAAAATTCAAGAAGAAGTAGATAAAGACATCCCTAGCGATATTACGGCTACCTACTATCGTAACATGGCCTTAACCTGTAGCGAGGGTAAAGAGTATAACAAGGCTATTAAATTTTTTAAAAAGACCTTGGATATCAACGAAGCGTTGCACAAGGATACCCTTCACCTCGACATCATCGAGCCTTATAGTGATTTAATCTTCACTTACTGCCAGCAAGGATCTTATGAAAAAGCCACTGCACTGCATGAAGAAAAACCATGTATCGCTGAAGAAATAGATAAATATGAGTATCCTGTAGGTGTTTCTTATTACAATGCCGTGGGGTACGGTTATAGAAAGCAAGGAGCGACTGATAAATCCTTAGAACTGTATAACAAGGGGCTGTCTATCGCAGAAAAAGTGTATAAAAATACGCCTGATGCTAAAGTCGCTGGCGTTTATTATAACATGGCTGATATTTACAGGGAGCAACGCTTGCATGATAAAACCTTGTATGCACTGCTAAAAGCTTCTCAACTATTCTCTGCTTCCCTTGGAGAAAACCATCCACAGGCACAAGCAGCACGAAAAAACCTTCAGAAGCTCCTTCCTAAAAGATTCATCCGCGCCGTCCTTGAATTTGTAGATGCCATGGAGAGAGATCTCTATAGGATATCATTCCGACGAATCCTTGCAAGACCAAACTGGGATAAAAACGCTGCTTCTACTTTTGTCGCCACTATCATCCGCAGCCTTCGAAAATCGAAATATCAAGAACTGCTTAAAGATTCAGTCCGAGAAGGAATACGCCCTTTCCTACTAGACTTCATTAAGCCTTATGTTCGTGAACATACGGACCTAGAACACGCATCTCTCTATCCAATATTTTGTTACGAAGAATTAGAACAATCCCTATATAAGGGTAAAATTTTGGAACTCAAACAGAAGTATTCAAGCTGCTCACAAAATAGCCAGCCTTGCATCACAAACATGCAAAAAATATATAGATGGATCTTCAATAGATAAAACCCTAAAAGTTTTTGTATTTTTGCTACCTGCCAGCCCACCTAACTAAAACCTTCCATATGCTTAAAAAATACTACCAACCGAACAGCCTTCACTTTTCTTTTGCGCTAATCGTTGCCTCTATCGCCCACTCAGGAACACCTGTACTTGCAAGCTATCAACAGGCTTTCCCCGCCAAGAAAATCACCACAAAGAAACGTATAGCGATAGTAGGTATCGGTACCCTAATAGCTACTATCGTTGCATGGAACATACTTGGTTACCAATATAGGGATAATAAGAAAAATACTTCAGCAAAAAACACTTCTTCGGGCAGCTCAGCTCACGAAATTTCACACCCCAAAGATGTCCTTCCCCTCTCCCTACTTGATGTTGACAACCCATATGAGAATAAAAATACTTCAACAAAAAACACTTCTTCTGACAGCTCAGCTCACGAAATTTCACGCCCCAAAGATGTCCCTCCCCTCCTCCTTCTTGATATCGACAACACAGCAGCGCTATCTTTTTCTTATGCTTATCCCGGGTTTAATAAGATCATCAGTGATATGCACTACAACAGGGGGTTGATTGAAGCAATCAAGGCAACAGGCATTAAGGACATATATCTTTTCTCTAAAACAAGCGGTTTTAAGCTAAAAATAGAAATGGAAAAAGAAGGAAGTAAAGGTTCTAGGAAAGGCCTGGTAGATCTCCTCAAAAAGGAAGGCTTCCACGTCTTAGGGATCATCACAGGCAGTGACGCTACCTACCAAAAAGGACTTGGCAAAGCATATGAAGACTTAAACACGTCCCGCTCTCAGTTTGAACAAACTTATCCACAGCACAAAAAAGCATTTTATACAGGCAAAGAAGTGGCCGCCTACGAAGCAGCCTTTAAAGTATATATCCAAGATAAACCACAAAAAGAAGGCTGGCTTGACTTTGAGCGGTTTGACCAACTGGCAGCTCAAAGCGATGGAGATCGCAAAAAAGAAATGTTTACATATTTCCTAAAATCGTATCAAGGTCCCAAAAGACTCCTCGTCTTGATCGATGACAGTACAAAAGTGTTGAAAACAACTCAAAAGGTCTTTGAAGAACAACCGGAGAAAAGTAAAGACTTTGGATTATGTGCCATCCAAGTGCCTTTCGAAAATAAAGAAAAAGGACACTTCCCCCAAGACAAAGACTATTACGTCAATATTATATCCACAGCCAACAAAGACTTTCAACCTAACAAAGCCACCGTACATTTCCCACTTGTCTAGAACTGTGAACTACTCCCAGCTAAAGCTATAGAGAAAACCAAAATTCAGCCTACGAAAACATAAAAAGACGATTAGAAGCGTCAGCCTGTCTACACAAGATAATATGAGTTGGGTAAAACTGTACAGAGGGCTCGTCTTTCACTTATTCGCCAGTCACCTTCGTTAGTCCCTACTACTGTTTTTGTCAATTCGTAGTCTAATCCTAATTTTAAACATAGAACAATCAGGTAATCCTGTTTTAAAAAAAAAACCCTATCTTTGCCCCATAAAGGTTATTACAAAACAATTTCATTATGGCACACCCAAAACGAAAGACATCGAAGACACGCCGAGACAAGCGCAGGACCCATCTCAAGATCACCCCCCCGATGATCAACCCACCTCACCAAGGAGTATGGAAAGATGGCAGCCTCTATTATAAAGGCGAGCTTATCATGGAAAAAAAAGCAACAAAAGAAGGTAAATAATCGCTGCTATGGCTAACACAAGTGACTTCAGGAAAGGTTTATGCCTTGAAATGGATGGTCAAGTATACATCATCACCGACTTCCAGCATGTAAAGCCAGGCAAAGGACCTGCCTTTGTGCGTACCACACTCAAGAACATAGCCACCCAACGTACGCATGAAAAGACATTTACATCGGGTGTCAAAATAAAAACAGCCCGCGTAGAAAGGCGCATGTCACAATTCCTTTACAAAGACAGCCAAGGTTATCACTTTATGGACAGTGAATCAAATGAAATGCTGGTTCTTCCTAAAAGCCTTATCCCCACTCCTGAGCTTCTCAAAGAAGGACAGGAAAATGTAGAACTAGTGGTACACCAAGAGACTGAGGAAGTGCTCGACTGTAACCTCCCTTTGGTCGTCTCTTTGCAGGTAACGTATACAGAACCCGGACTTCGAGGGGATACCGTCAATAAGGCGATGAAGCCCGCTACCTTGGAGACAGGCTATGAACTCAAAGTACCTCTCTTTATCAATACCGATGATATGATACGCGTTGATACCCGCAAAGGTACCTATCTGGAGCGAGAACGAACGTAGTTCACGTATCCACGAGTAAAGCAAACCTTTCACGAATGAAAAAGATAAAAAAAGGAATGACTATTGGTATCATAGGAGGTGCTGGCCCGATAGCTGCTTTTATGATGGGGCGTAAGATCATTGAGACCTGCCAGTATAACTACCATTGCGTACAAGATGCTGACTTCCCGAAGATCATCCTTGCAAGCATTCCTTTTGCACAAATGTTGCATCCTGGGACTAAAACACAAAAAGAAGCGCGAGTGGCGACACAACTTGAAGAGGGGCTTACTTTTTTGAGCCAAAGTGGAGCAGACTATATTGTCATCGCTTGCAATACCTTACACGCTTTCCTTAAAGAAAAAAAATACCCTGCTTTGCTACATCTTGTCGAAGAGACGAAGCAATATATCTTGCCAAAAAATTTTTCAGCGACCCTTGTGTTGGAGACTTCGACCGCTGCTTTGAAGTCTCTCTATACCCTGCCAAAAGGGCAACTGCCACCTCTTTCCGCGCAGAAAAAATTGGATGATCTGATACATGAGATATTAAAGGGTCATATTGTAGCAGAAACACAATCGATGTTACAACAGATCGTTCGAGAATGTTTGCACAATTTCCCTGCTATTGACAGTGTGCTTCTGGGATGTACTGAACTGTCTGTGTTGATGGAGCATGGGCAAAAGACTTTATGCAACAGCGTGTTGATAGACCCCGTACACCTTATAATCGATAAGCTATGCGAAAAAATATTTGTGTAATTAACAACAATTTCTAAGGGTTCATTCTTTGTATTACATGGTCTGTTTATTTAGCAAAAGAGTTATTTCGTTGGTCGAAAAATTGACCTCCTCAAGGGCTTAGAAAGCCAAATGCCCATTCGTAGAAGCTTCGAAGTAGTTGCCCTAAAATTTTTTAGTGTATACAAAAAACGCACGGCTTTTTCTTTTCCTTTTTAATAAAAAATTATATATTAAGGAGACAAAGTATAAAAAAATTACCCTCTCTGAGTCTTTAGCCCTCTTGTCATGAAAAGAAAAATACGTCGCCTCTCCTTTGCCCTTGCTTTTGCTCTGCCTTCAGTCCTAAAGGCGAGTCTTCTCTCATCTATATCTAAAGTGTTACTGAGTAGCGCATTGCTCCTGAATATGGGCGACTCCCAAAAGTGCTTTCAAGATCATGCAGAACTAAAAAGTGCGGTGGATGATTACTTAGCGAATGATAACTATGCTTCGAGTACGTATGGTTCTCCGATCGGTAGTTGGTGCGTGGGAGGTGTGACTGATATGTCCGAGCTTTTTAAGGATAAATCGACCTTTAATGAAGACATAAGCTTATGGGATGTCTCTCGTGTCACTGATATGTCCTCTATGTTCTATGATGCCTCTTCATTCAATCAACCCTTGAACAGCTGGGATGTCTCTCATGTGACTGATATGTCTTATATGTTCTCTTGGGCCTATACCTTCAACCACCCCTTGAACAACTGGGATGTCTCTCATGTGACTGATATGTCTTATATGTTC
>JBCCFU010000086.1:0-5553 GCA_039029575.1 Bacteroidota bacterium
ACATGAGCCCGGAACAGACCGAGCTTAGCGGCGTCGATGTGGACACCAGCAGTGATGTGTATTCGTTGGGGATCCTGCTTTACGAGCTTCTCACTGGGACGACGCCACTGAGTCCTGAGGAACTCAAGCAGACTGCGCAAGAAGAAGTGCTCCGCCGGATCCGTGAGACCGAACCACCGCGACCGAGCAACCGGATCAGTTCACTCGGAGAGACCTCAACGCGAGTAAGCGAGTGTCGAAGCACGGGGCCAGCGGACCTTGGTCGGCTCATACGGGGGGACCTCGATTGGATTGTGATGAGAGCTCTGGAGAAGGATCGGAATCGTCGTTACAGAACGGCAGATGCTTTCGCCGCCGATATCGGCAGGCATCTGGAGAGTGAACCGGTTGAGGCACGGCCGCCATCGAACGTTTATCGGCTTAGTCGGTTCTACCGAAGAAACAAGGTCGCCGTGGGCTTTGTGATACTGCTTTTGACCTTCCTCGCGATCGCGGTACCCGTGACTTCGATTGGTTGGCGGCGGGCTATCATTGCGAGACGTGAAGCTAACCAGCAACAAGAAATCGCATTGCAATACGCCGATGAATTGCGGCGGGAGTTTCTCGGCCAAGCCATTACAGAAGTTCTCAGTGGCGACATCAATCGCGCGGATTCGGCGATCCTGAAGGCAGAGAGTTTTCGCGTCGATGCCGACACACTCGTCATTCTCAAAGCGTTGAAGTTTTTCTACGGCGGAGAACCAGAATCTGCACGGACGACGGTGAAGCCGCTATTGAAGAAGGACCCGAATCACATGCGAGGGCTTAGTCCTCATTTTGTTCATGTACTTTCTTCTGCTTCTTTAGGGCGAAGTATACAACGGTGCTTGCAATGATCGTGATGCAGAGTATGATCACTAGGAAAGTTGTATCGTATGTGTTAGAAGGAGCGTATTCAACCTTATCGACCTTAACCTCATCAACTTGATCCCATCCAACCAACTGCTTTCCTAGAAAGCGCTTTCCTGTAATTTCTAGTCGTAAGTGAGCATGGGGAACGGTCTGCACGGCATGCGTATTGCCACTGTTGAAACGAAACATATCTATGTTCTCTTTATACGTTTTCCAAACCTTCTGAGCCAGTGCCCAAAACTTATATATCTCCTCATCGCCTGCCTCCTTACTAAAATCATAGATGGTCGTCACCTTACGCTCTGGGATAGTGACCAAACAACCTCCACGTGAAGAAGTAAAAGCGATGGCTTTGAAATCTTTAGACTTCTTTTTTACCTTGGTCAGATGTTCATCAAAAGCATTTTTAAAATAATCATCGGAAGGTTTCTTTTGCCTGATCTCGTGATATCTTCCTTCTGAACTTCCTTGATAGGACATAAAGGTATCTTTGCGCTTTGTGGGATCGCTTTGCGTAGGATAGCTCTTCCCTTTCATGGAAAACGAAAAATCTTTAGACCTGTCCTTCACACTACTCGTCAAGCTAAAACCATTCCAGAGATGATGTTTTTCGACTAATTCTGATATCCTTTTTGTAAAAGTCAGCAACATGTCTAACACCTCTGCCTTTCCTTCAAGGATGTCTGCTACTTTGAGGTTATTTTTCCCCTTTTTAAAAGTAAAAGTGATGGTAGTCTCTTTATTTACTTTCTTCACACTTTCCTCCACGTGGTAAGCGTCTTGTACTCCCCATGAAGAAAACGACAAGAGCCAGCTAAAAGCAAGCCATTTTTTAGACAAGAGAATGATCTTTTTCATAACTAAAGAAAAGGTGGGATTAATTGATACATTGGTTAGCAGGATAAGAAGAAAATAAGGTTCCCTTAGATATATACATAGGGAGACATATAATTAGTAGAAAAAGAGTGCCCAGACCACGACTAAGACAGGTAAGAGGAAGGGCAGGCTATAGCGCATGATATATCCGCCAAAAGAAGGCATTTTTATTTTTTTTTCCACAGCAATCGAGCGCACCATAAAATTAGGTCCATTCCCTACATAGGTCATAGCGCCAAAGAAGACCGCTGAGATAGACGTAGCCTTGAGGTATTCGACCGCTTCCTTGGCATAGGTAGTCACATCAACCACTTTGTTGACCTCCAACCCTTTGGTCGCCATCCCTGCGGTCAAGAAGTTGAAATATGTAGGAGCGTTGTCGAGGACACTAGAGAGGCTGCCAGTGAGCCAGTAGAGGAGATTGGGGGTGATGTATTCTCTGCCTTGAGGTGATTGTGCGAGCTTTTCGATCAAGGTAAGGGCTGGTTGCATCGTGCCAAAGATACCCAAAAAGATAAAGACTACCTCCCTGAGTGGATCTAAGCTGAAGCCATTGGCTTCTAATATCTTTCGGTCTGCTTTGTGGTGAGCCATATAGGCTACGATCAATAGGATGATCTCGCGCAAGAAAGATATTTTATGCCCATGGTAGGGTAGGTAGGGCACCTGCTCAAAAAGGTTCGGGTCGATGAACACCGCTGTGATCACCACAAAGAGCCAGCCTATGTTTCGCTTCCCTTCAAGTTGAAGCCAACCAGTCGGTGCAGCTTTGTCCTTAGCAGGCTCCTGAGGTGCTGAGCAGCGGCTGTCTATGACAAAGAAAATTACACTCAACAGACTCAAAGCCACGAGCCAAGGCATCCAGTTGTGCCTAAGCGTCCAAAAGAAAGGCACCCCTTTAAGAAAACCTATAAAGTTGGGCGGATCTGCAATCGCTGTGAGCGCCCCTCCTACATTGCTCACCATAAAGATAAAAAAGATGATATGGTACGCCTTCGTCTTTCGGCGATTGAGTCGTATATAAGGACGGATTAAGAGCATAGAAGCCCCTGTAGTCCCAATCACATTAGAGAGGACCGCCCCAAACCATAAGAAACAGAGGTTAGCCAACGGGCTCGCCTGTAAGTTGATGTCAATCAAGATGCCACTAGAGGCAATATAGAGCGCCCCGATGAGGGCAATAAACTGCACATAGTCGACGACGGCCTCCACTGGGATGGCTACTTCATGCTTTATGAAGAGGTAATAGCCCATGACAAGCACTCCTAGTAAGGGTGCGATGAACTCGTAGTAGCGATGCCAGAAGTGAGGATAAAGCACCGGGCCAGTCGCTATCATCGTCAAGAGTAAGACAAAAGGTGTCACAGAAAGTAGATCATTGAAGGTAACCATGATAAAAAAAAATTTAGCCCCAAAGGTATGAAATAATTACGAATTAATTTATTTTTATTTTTTTGCTTTATAAGCGTGGACTTTTTCTTGTGCTTTTTGGCGGAGCCACTCTTTGTAAAACTTGATGGCTATTTTTTCATCGTTGATGCGTACGATGGCTTCGCGATTGACGTTTTGGGCGCTTTTGCTATAGTTGAAAGAGCCGAAGATAACGAATTTTCGATCTATGATGACGAGTTTATGGTGTCCTACGCCTTTTTGTTTATCGATGAAGAGGTCGTGGAGCCAAGCGCTTATTTTGGGTATTTGGGATCCTTGGCCTTTGGCTTGCGTTTTGTCGGCGATGATATATACTTTTACATTTCGTTCTTGGGCTCTTTTCAAGGCTTTGGCAATGGATTCTAGGGTAAAAGAAAAGATATAGATATGTATCTCCTTTCGGGCACTATCAATAGCATCGATGATGGCTTGTTCGCATCCTCCTTTAGGACTGAAGTAGCACTGAATCTTGCTTTCTTCGATGGTATGGGAGGATGTCTTTTCACCTTCTTTGATATGGTGCCCTACACCGACACCGAGTCCGGCGAGTAGGAAGGTGATTTTCCGTAAGAGTGATGTGAGGGAGGTTTTGTCTTTTCGAGGCATAAGAGGGAGAGTTATCTTTTGTTTTGTTTTGCGATGATCTTCTTTTTGTTTTGCTGCCAGTTGTCCAGATGCTTTTTGGCGGTTTTGGGGACGTTTTGTAGATAGGCGACGTTTTCGCGATTTTTTTCTTCGGCATTTTCATCGAAGTTGAAGGAACCGGTGATGAGATGTTTCTTATCAATGACCATGTATTTGGGATGGTTTTTTCCACTGCGTGGATCGATGGTAAAGTAGGTGAACTGTGCTTTAAAGGCTTCAGCGAAAGGCACTTTCCCCCGTTGGTGCTCTTTATGATCTACGATGAGGTGCACCTTAACTCCTCTTTTTTGGGCATTGAAAAGGGCTGTGGCGATGGGTTCGGAGGTAAAGGAGTAGGCGTTGATGTAGATGGTGTCTTGGGCTCCGTTGATGGCCTGACAGATGAGGTCGGTACATCCTCCTTTGGGACTAAAACGGAGGTCTATTTGAGGGCTGTTTACTTTATGTTCTACGGTTTGCCGATTTTTTATAGGGTGTACGTGTTTGTCGATGACAAATGTTGACCCTGCGGCAAGGCCAAAAAGTAATAGATCGGAGAAGGCTATGCTTAGTATGGGCTTTTTTTTCTTGGACATGAGGTGTTGGGATTAGTAATTGCTATCTTTAGCTTTTCTTTCGTTAAAGGGATCAAGCTTTTGAGAACTATCAGGGGAAGGGGCGTATAGGAAGAGTATCCCGCTTATTATACTTTTATCGTCTAACGTTTGTAGCTCTTTATTACCTTGTAATTCTATGGAGCCTAAGTCTTGCTCATCGCACTCAGAACTTTCAGTCCCTCCCCTGCTTTCTGGCTTAAAGCCATAGGAGAGAATTTGAAATTTTTGGAATACGTCCTCTCCTTCTCTAAGTGGATAACCTCCTTTGTCTTGTATCATAGATTTCGCTCCTTGAGTCATCACTGTGCTTAAGTCTACATTTAATGTGATTGTCTTGCAAGTAGATAGTTTGACGAAGACAGTTGATGCTACCCGCATGCATCAGCTGAAAGCAAATATAACAAAAAATCTTATTTCAAAGGAATAGTGAACTATCATCTTTCACTAAATTTCGCCCAGATTCGTCATTTGTAGTATTAGTCTATAGAATTATTGAAAAAAATTTTTGTAACTTTGTCCTCAAAGCAGCCTTAAAAATATAATTATATGTCTAAAAAAAACTATTCAAAAGCATTTTTTCTTCCTTTTATCTTACAAATAAGCGTGTGTGCGAGTCATCGTTCCTTCGATTTTAATGAAGCAGAGCTCGAAACGATGAAAGATAAGGTAAAGGTCGGGTATGACACACATAACAGTCTTCTAAAAAATGAAGACATCCAAAGAAAAATGACCAAAGAAGACCTCAATAACTTTTACACAGCTTTTAGCGGTTGGTTTAGCAAAAAACTTAGTAAGGCCATCGAAAAAGAAATATTGGAAGAAGATCAAAGGATAGAAGGAAAAAAAATCAAGAAAAAGTATACATTTTGGGATCCCTTTTTTCTTAAAAAAATGAAAATTTCTTTAAGAACATCGCGCTGGATGGATAAAAAAGATATAATAGATAAAAACAAAGAAAAACAAAGGACACAAATACCCGTTGATATGATAACCCTACCAAACAGCGAGATTCGTGATCGATTTTGCAACGAAGATATACCTTGTGTCATGGATTTCACATTTATCACTGAATACCCTAACCTAAACTGTATATTGCGTTTCTTAAAAAATCGAC
>JBCCFU010000087.1:0-5482 GCA_039029575.1 Bacteroidota bacterium
CTTATACATAGCCATGAAGGTTTAATTGTCATTATATAATTGTAAATATAATCATTTTTTTATAAATAATAAAAAGAGGCGTTAAGAAGTTGGCAGTACCCAGCCTTTTCTACACGTGAGAAGGTTACGACAATGATTTACAAATGAATTGATGCTGTTTTAATACCGTAAAGGTAGTCCTATGCTATACTGGTTTGTCCATTATAAAGTACAGGCTTAGGGGTGTTTGAGAAACTTGCGGGAAAACTCGCACGAGTGGTTCTGAGGGGACTGGGTCGTGGAGACACGGCCCCGTTACCCGACTCTCTTTTTTAGTTACTAATTATGAGTTGGAGGTATTCTTGCGAAACAATATCTACCCCTTTACCATCGAGGACACTGTGCTCGCAGTACGTTGTATTCAATCACCTTTTCATTTTTCTTTCATTATCATGTGTGAAAACAAGTTCTCATGGGGGTTTGAATAAACCTTTTTTGCTCAGCGTTGCTTCAAAAAAGGACGCTGAGTGGTACTTTAGGGGCTTTTAAACACTACCTAAGAAAGCTTCCTTCCCAGATACCTTACACTTCGTACCCATACAAAGATCACCCCAAAAAATATTGCCAACAAGATAGGCGTTACTTTACGCACATCTTCCGTAGCAGAAAAAAGCCCCATCACCACGATATGAATCCAGCTCGCTAGCCATTTACCTCCACGAGAACCTACCACATCAGCGGCCTTCCCCTTTTTCCGCGTCTCAAAGTCAATGTCAGTATATACGATCTCCTTACTTGTATCAAAAAAGATATATTTTGAAAAAGTCCCAATAGCCCCCTGAAAAACAGCGAAATACGCAATATACGTAAGAAAATTCTCCCCTACCTTCACCTTCCACCACATGCTTGCCAAGAAAAGCCCTCCCCCCACACACAACTCCAAAATAGGCGTCACATAAGCCACCCCCTTCCATCCACGCCTCCGCAAAAGAGAAGGTATCAAAAAGAAAGCAGAAAAAATAGAGAAAACATGTATCAAAATTACCTGCAACGTCTCAAAATCTACATAATTCCCTATATGACCTTGCGCAGCAACCCCTTTGTACTTTTCTGCCGTCGTCTCAACCAAACTCCTAGCAACACCACAACAGATGATCATTAGCGTGATCGCGATCAAATAGGAATTAGCAAAAACAAAGCGTAGACTCTGAACAAAAGAAAGCTTTGTCTTCATCTCTCTGATCTTCACTTTTTCCTCAGAGCTGTAAAGGTTCTTATTTACCCATCGATAACAAAAAAGCAAGATGACCACAACACAAGCTCCTACCATAGCTACCCAGGAAGAGAGCGTTGCCAACTTTTGCTGCGTTGAAAAGAGATTCTCCTTTTCAACGTATTTTACCACACGGTTACCTAGCAGCACACTGAAGATGCTTGAAAGGTTCCCGGCTGCAATGAAAAAGTGAAAAAAGCGTTTCCCCTCTTCTCGAGAGAAAAAGTCACTTGCCAACCCCCAAAAGAACAATACAATTGCAAACTGCCCCCATAGCTCTGCCAAGCAATAGAAGAAGACCTTCGTCCAGTTGAGATACAAGACCACGAACGTCTTCAGCCAATTGTTAAAAAAAGGCCACTCTTTATAAGTCTCCAGCCATCGTTGTGCATGTGTAGGACGCAACACTTCTTGGTAAGGCACTAAAATCAACCCATGCAAAAGAAAACAACCTAGAAAAACGAACAAAATACCATAAAAAAGCTGCTCCTGTCGATAACGGTTGCTCATTGCACTATAAAAGGTTGCCACCACAATAGATAAGAAAAAGACGATTGTCTTCGTTGCAGGAATTTTCTCAGCACTTTCTCCAATAACAATGTTGGCCTTCTTCTGCACCTTCAACAACACAAACAAAAAAGAAAGAAGCCCCTTAAGTGAACAAAACATGAAAAACTTACTCTTTTCATCAGGTCGAAAGGGAGCGTAACGATATAAAAAAGAAGTTTTAGAGGCTGATTGTAAAGACTGCGCACACATATTTTTATAGTCAAATTTTAAATATAATATGCATGCAAAGGTATATCAATTTCACTTACTTATGCAAAGAAAAAGGTACATTCTGAAATACCTTATATACGTACAATTTCCCCCTTTTTTTATCATATTTCAAAATATTTGATTCTAAAGGAGTATGTCACAGCAATGTTAACAACATATTCCCAACCAATAGACCTAAGATCTTTGTACCTGATCTTAAGGATAAACAAACAGCCATGTCCGTTCTTTTAGGAAAAGACAGAAACAAAAGAAACGGTTTGTGAAGAAAAAACTTGCTGTAAATACAACAACAGCTACGAGATGGTAGCTATTACGATAGGTAGCGTTTTGACCACTGGGCTGTTTTTCTTATTTATATCTATTATAGTGTTCCCCTAGTGAACAAAAATGTATTAAATACCTACTTGTCGGTCTCATTGTGAGCTGCTCTACATAAAAGAATCTATGTCTATACAAAACATTCATCCCGAAACTCTCCATCCCTGTGGACTTTGACAGTTGGTTTTAGATAGTCCTTCAAAAATTTGCATATAAAAATAATTTTTAATAATTTAGTTTATAGAATGACCGTAACATTAATCTATGTTCGTGACATTTAATCAACCAAAAATGAGCTTTTAAACCCATCTATCATGAAAAGACTACGTCGTTTAACGATCTTACCAATCCTTTTTTCTCTTACTTCAGGAGCTACTTCTTTGGAAGCCTTTCATTTATCGTCTTCCCTAAAAGTACTCAGTAGTATTTTTCTATTCTTAACTCCCGAAATTCAATCAGAAACTTGTGGAGGTAATACATTCCTTTACTCCTATGATGTCAATATTACAAAGGATGATATCGGTTTGAGTGTATTTGAATCCCTTCCTTATGACATTCTTCCTATGTCAGAGGACAAAGGCATCTTTTCAGGGCCTTATGGAAATGGTACTCTTTTTTCCAAATATTATGGAAGAGGAAAAATTAGAGAAGATGCAGCCTATATTCCTGACATCCACTACGTTGAAATGGAAAATAACGAAGAGTTTGATATCTATGCAGGGGGCTATAAGATGCTTACAAAGATGTATAATAATAATACTATGTCCTTTAAAGTACCTGTCTTTACACAATTTAGCCATGCTGAAGGCGATAAAGTGATCCCCAAGGCAAGGTGGACGAATATGTATACTTTTCGGCCATGACGCAGATATTAGGGCACTTACAAAAGGGCCCGATTCGGGAGCCATCTTTGCAGGTCGTGTGTGTAACCCCTATTTGGTTAGCAATAACACTAATATTACCTCTGTCATAGCATCATGCACTTCCTACGTTGTCGGAGTGGCCAAGCAGCAAGGGCCGCCTATATGGCAAAAAGTCCTTAGTGTCAATAGTCAGTCAAACATGCCTACCTCTTTAATGTATCTCAATAACTCTAATGGTATGTCTATAAGTGTTGGAGGTATTACTTACTATCAACCTTCCTCAGGAGGTACTACAGAAGGTATGTATTCGATAAATATGACCTATAACGGCACTAAAGCTGTCCCTCAAAGTGGAGAAATCTTTCTGTTTGCTCATGAACAAGCAGGTTCCATAGCTCCTTCTAAATATCGAGGGATCAAGTGTTTGAGTCAGGCTTTATACACAATGACCGATGAAGACAAAAATGTCAGATACTATATAGTATCCACCGGTGTCCTTATTAAAAGAGATGACAATTCCAACGAAACGTACAGTTTTTTCGCTAGTATGCATAATCCCGAGACAAATAATCTGCTATGGTTCCGTGGCGGTGAAGAAAATGTTATGATGGACTCCATTGGTCGTAAGGTAGTAGTGGGGAATAATGATAGACCTAGGTTTGCGATCTCTTACCTAAATGATACTAAAGAAGAGGTAAAGGTTATAGAACTCGATGATGAAAACGGTGACTTTATTCGTGGTCGTGTATATAATATAGGAAAAACCAATATGACCAGGCCTTCTTCTATGAAAATAACAGAAAAAGGCGACTTTTATGTAGTAGGGGCAACTACAAGTAGCGAAGAAAATAGTGATGATGTTACTTCGTATATCAATAGAATATTAGAAAACTTCGACGATCTACCTTGTGCTAAGAAAATCAAAGATATGCAGCTAGAAGATCTCCTTGGTATGATAGCTTCACGACCTATTGATTTAATTGCCCCAGATCTTGACGGCAAGGTCACTTCTATAAAGATCGATGAGATAAAAGATAACTATGTCAGGCAAAGTAAGAGAAAAGTATGTAAGGGAGAAGGTTGTTCGGGACTTACTGATGAGGAATGGGTAGGCGTTGGTTTCGCGATCGGTGTAGGCTCTCTCATCGTCCTCACAGCCTTATGTTGTATGGTACTCTCTTGTTCAACAAAGTACAGATCATGTGCTACTACCTTCTTATGCTGCCATGATAAAGCCTGTTGTCTTAAATATTTCAAGTGTTGTGCAGATTGTTTGCATGAAAAACAACAAAACGATGAAATTTGTTCATGGAAAATATTTAAGTGTAACTGCCCTTGCTGCTCTACTGAGCGCTGCAGTTGTTGTTATAGTGCTGTTAATTTGCGAAATCGTAAGCAGCTACAAAGTGATTATGTAATGTGAATATATAAAATTTTTTAATCATTGTGCCCAGCATCACCTGGTGTGGTGCTGGGCAATTATGATTCTCTAGTGGCATATTCCCACCATCAATTTTGGATGGTGGCTTCTTGCGAACTAATAAACCCACTTCAGACTCATCCTCTCGCCCAAAAAGCCTTCGGTGAAAGGTGTATTGTTCTGGAGGGGCTCTTTACAAAACACGCTGTCCGCACGCATCAGCTGAGACTAAGGTAAAAAACAATCCTCTTTTCTTATTGATCAAATATAAGGGCACAAACTCTCTTGCTTCAGCTGGGAGATAAGCCCGACAAAATTTATAAATTTAAAAAAATATTATAATTTTACTGTATGCCAAAGGGAATCAAACTTCAAGCCAATCCAAATGCTACACAAAGAGAAACGCTAAACCAGTGGATGGGATGCTAAGACATACGAAGAAAAACAGCAAAGAAAAACTCTTGCAAAGCAAGAAATCTATCCGAAAATAGATGCTTCTTATGCACATCTAAAAGATAAAGAGAACAGTCCATGGCTCTTTGAATGTCCAAGTGTAATTTTGCGAAACAGTATCTCTAATTGGTATGAAACCTATCAAAACTTCTTTAAGAAACGATGTGGTCGTCCACAGTACAAGAAAAAAGAGGGAAGGGGAAGTGTATATCTAACCCGTGAACTCTTCGAGTTTATCAAAGGAGAAGATGGCGAGTGTGCCTGGCATGGATGATAGCTTGAGGGTGAAAGTCCCTTACCCACGCTGATGGAGCGGAAGGGTTAGCGAAGCGCAAGGGCGCTGCCGCGAGGTAGGGTCTGAAGGAAGCGTGTAGCAAAGCTGCGAGCTAACGAACA
>JBCCFU010000088.1:0-5469 GCA_039029575.1 Bacteroidota bacterium
CTTTAAAAAATTACAAAAAATCGCACTACTTACTTCACTGGGTTTGGCATCTATTTTAGGAACTCACGCATCTTCTGAGGAAACAGAAAAGGCAAACAAAGATTTATTTGAAAAAATAAAGCAAAAGTCACCTGGTCTTTACGATAATATTAAATACCAAGATGGGCGTCTAATTGACCTAGCAAAACCTACAAAAGGATTAAGTGAAAAGGTTCTTCAACTATACAATAGATACAAGCAAAACTCTGTCGGCCTTTGGAGTGATCAAAAGAAACTTTGTGTGGAGGCTATGGACGATGCAAAATCGTATTTTGAAGAACTTGAAAGGAAAGAATGGGAGAAGGTGTGTCTAGAATTTCAAAAGAATTTACAAATAGAAGGGATAGCGACAGCAAACCAAGAATTCGAAAATCAACTTCAGACTTGTAAAGAAGATAAGCAGTCGATTGAAAAAGAGCTAGAGGAGTTAAAGAGTCAAAAAACTATCTTAGAAACTCAAAGACAAGACTTGATGAACGAAAAAGAGACCCTTGAAAATCAGCTAAAAAAACAGAAAGAAAAGAGCTATAATGCGCAAACCATAGGTGGCTTTTCATTTATAGCTTTTTTTCTGGGTGCAGGAGCTCTGAAAGGAGTGACGTACTTCCTAGAACCATCTGATGAACTAAAAGTAGAAGACGGAAAGCAGGAAAAAAAGGAAAATAATGCCCTCTTGTTGTAGTACTTGTACTAAAAAGAAAAATTGGTAAAAAATACCATCTGAAATAACGCCTCTGTCCGTTTTGCTTTTGAGCGAAGCGGATGGAGGCCTTTTTTTTGTAAGGCTAGTAGCTCTTACGGTACTGTCTAAAGATGATCACCGTTTATCTTTATCATAAGGCAATTTTAGCGTAACTTTGTCGCACGAGGGCTGCATCCACTTCTTCATGAGAAGGGAGTACCCTATAAAAATGTTCTTTGTCATCTTCATGTTCAGCCTCAGACAATTACGAATCAAAGCGATGCAATACCTCTTTTCTTCTTCTATACAGCAGAAAGCGATAGAAGAAGAGACGGAAAGTTTTGTTTTGACACCAAAAGAAAAGCGTAAGATACGGAAAAGTATCCAAGCATCCGTAGCGATGATCCATCAGTTACATGCCAACTTACTGCAGCTGATAGACAAATGGGCGAAGATAGAGAAGCAAAGAGCTGAAAGCGTGGTAATTCGCCCTCCTACACCAATTTCCGATGATCCTTTACTTACAACCCTGCAAAACCATCCAGCCTTCATCCAGTTGTGTCAAACATACCCTTTCGACTTTTCTATGTACATGGTGGAAGAGTGGTATACGAGCTACCTTTCCCATCCCTATGCAACGAAGGCTAGACCTCAAGCCGCTGGTAGCTTGATGGAGCACCTCGTGAAATATTTTTTCAAAGTAGAAGGTATCCAAGCTGAATGCCAGAAAAGAGACATTTGCTGGGAAGAAGACAGAAATATTGTGTATAGACGAATACGTAGATTTATTGACCTTTTCCCTCAAGCCCCAGAGAAGAGCTTTGCTTTGTACGAAGAACGCTTGCCAGCGGACAAAGAAGACTTTTATGTAAAGTTGGTTGAAAAGACCCTGACATCTATAGAAAAACACGATCAGCAGTTAAAAGCCTTTGTTGAGAACTGGTCATTTGAGCGCATCAACCCCCTTGACCAAACGTTGATAAGGATGACACTCACAGAGATCAGCGACTTTCCTCACATTCCCGCTAAAGTCTCTATCAATGAATATCTAGACATAGCCAAAGCATATAGCACACCAAAAAGTAGTGCCTTTATCAATGGAGTAGCTGATAAAATCGCTAAGTTCATCCCAAACGCGTAAATTTTACACACTACCGCCCTCAGGTCTCATCTGCGGGAAGAAGAGGACATCTCTAATAGAGGATTGGTTCGTCATAATCATGGTGAGTCGATCGATACCGATACCGAGTCCTACAGTGGGCGGCATACCGTAAGAGAGCGCGCGGATAAAGTCTTCATCTAGCACCATGGCTTCTTCATCGCCTCTTTTGGCAAGTTGAGCTTGTGCTTCGAAGCGTCTACGCTGATCTACGGGGTCATTGAGCTCAGAAAAAGCATTTAATATCTCTTTACCGTTGCAGATGACTTCAAAGCGTTCCACAAGGTTAGGATCATCTCTATGTTTTTTAGCGAGAGGAGAAGTCTCGATAGGGTAGTCGGTAATAAAGGTAGGTTGTATGATGTGAGGTTCGCAGGTTGCGCCAAAGAGTTCGTCGAGTAGCTTACCTTTTCCAGCCCCTTTATCTATGGTGATGCCTCTCTTTGTAATTTCCTTTCGCAGGGTTTCCTCCTCCATGGTAGAGACATCGAGGCCTGTGTACTCTTTGATGATTTCGTACATCGTAAAGCGCTTCCATGGGGTAGAAAAGTCGATCGTATGTTCGCCTACAGCTACTTTTGCCGTTCCGTGTAGAGCTTGAGCGACGTTGTGGATGATTTTTTCTACTTCACCCATCATCCATTGGTAGTCTTGATAGGCAACGTACACTTCTACTTGAGTAAATTCTGGGTTGTGAAAGCGCGACATGCCTTCGTTGCGAAAGTCTTTGGAGAACTCATAGACCCCCTTATAGTCACCTACGATGAGCCTCTTCAAATAGAGTTCATTGGAGATACGTAGAAAGAGCTTTTGGTTGAGGCGGTTATGATGGGTGGTAAAAGGTTTGGCTGCAGCCCCGCCATAGAGAGGTTGTAAGATAGGAGTCTCTACCTCTAGGTAGCCTTTGCTGTCGAAATATTCTCGGATGGTTTTGACGATCTGCGCTCTTTTGATGAAGACCTCTCGTACGTGTGGGTTGACGATCAGGTCGACATAGCGTTGTCGGTATCGAGCTTCAGGGTCGGTGAAGTCGTTGAAGCGTTTGATACCTTCCCCTGCTTGGTTTACTTCTTTGATGTCGGGGAGGGGTTTGATCGACTTGGCAAGGAGGGTAAGATGGGTGACTTTGATGCTTATTTCGCCTGCCTTGGTGCGGAAGACGACCCCTTGTACGCCGATGAGGTCTCCTATATCAAGGAGTTTTTTGACTACTTCATCGTAGAGGATTTTATCGTCTGAAGGGCATAGGGTCTGGCGCTGGACAAAGAGTTGTATCTTTTTACCTTCATATTGGAGGGACATAAAGCATGTTTTTCCCATGACGCGGCGACTCATGATTCTACCTGCGATGGAGACTTGCCAGTTGTCGGGGGCTTCTTTTTCATAGGTAGCAACGATCTTTTCGGGCGTGGTGTCTACTTTAAAAGGTTCGGAAGGATAGGGATTGATGCCTAGTTCTTCGAGTCTGGCGATCTTGTCGTAGCGATCTCTTTCTACTTTGTTAAGGGTGTCTGACGTATTCATAAAATGGAGTGAGAAAACAATTGCATATGAGGAAGTTGCCTAAGGGTTATTTTTTCTGCTTTTTCATCATTCGTTTATGTGCCCGCGAGATTGTTGAGGCAGGAGATGGATTTTTGGCAAGATTGTTTGCTACTATTTGAAATACCTTTTCTTGGTCTACAAAGAAGCCGAAGAAAAGGGTAGGGATAAAGTTAAGCAGACGAGAGATCACTCTATAGATGTTAAAAGCTGCGGAATAACCATTAAAGAGTAGGAAGAAAAGAATCGCGGGCAAATATTGCATCATGCTTTCTTCATTGCTTTTTTCTTTCTTTCTGTTTTTTATCCAAGTGGGCAGGAGCATCCCTATGCTGCCGAGAAGGGCAACAAGGCTAATGTGCGAGTACCCAAAGTAAGGCACGCGGAAGGGAAGCCTTAGGATACTATCATAGGTTGAAAGGTCTTTTATCCAGAGGAAAGAGGCTTGTCGGAAGCCGATGTTATAGTTGATAAAGTTTAGCATGATAATAAACATAGGGATTTGAAAGACCATACCGAATAAATTCCAGATAGAGAAGCCTATACCCGCCCTGTTACGCAGTTTGCGCTCTTCCATCTGCACTTTAAGGGGGTCTTCTGGGGAGCTTTTCTTGATTTGTGCGATCATGGGAGTCAATGCTTTCTCTCTGATGCTGTTGAGGTAGTTATGGTAGGTCAGAGGCAGCTGTATAAGGGTCAAAATGAGCAGTAGGACGAGTAGGATCAGTAGGTAGCTGGAAGTGTAGTCTTGCAATTTTTTAGCAATGGGTAGAAGAAAATATTGACTGATATACCAAAAAGGGATGGTCCCTAAGTAGTAGTTTTCTTTATACCTAGGAGCGTTGATTGTTTTGAGATCTTGTTGTATGTTAGGGCCGCAGTAGAGTTTAAAGCTTATGTGACCTTCTTCGAGGAGTTGATCACGATCGAGAGTGAAAGCCATGCCTACCTTTTTAAGGAGGTCAGGGTCTTGTTTATTGTTTACAGGGAGAGAGGTTAGAGTGGCTTTTTGGGCAGGTTGCTCAAAGATGATGCCTGTGTTAAAGAATTTGGTATTCGACGCAACCCATCCCACATGCTCGGAAAGTTCGGTTACCTCCTTTTTCTTGTTTCTGTAACCACTATACTTGACTTTGTTTTTGTTGGTGAGTTGGTAGTATGTAACGACATCTTTTTTATTGATTTCGGCATCTCTTTCTGTACGTCTGACTTCTTGGGCCCATCGCAGGATGACTCCTTCGCTTTCGGGTGTAAGCTCGATGCCTCTTGTCTCTACTTGGCAAGAGAGCTGATAGTCCGCCTTGTTGAGTGAAAAGTTTTGTCGTATGTAAGCATTTTTTTGATTCGGTATCCGATAGATGAAAGTTATTTGCTGAGAATCATCACTTTTTACTTCTTCGAAAAGACAATCTTTGGTGTGGATCACACCTTGGGGGGTGGGGATGACCAGGTCGAAGCGACTCCCTGTAAGTAGCTTGAGTGGTTGTTTTTCTCCTTTTTGGTAGTCATCATAGCTGGTGTAGTCATGTAGTTCGATAGCTTTGATGCACCCTCCTTGTGTGGAGAAGGTCACTTTTATCTTTTCATTTTTCAGGGTTACTTCTTTGCCTTGTTCGGCATTGATAGCTAGCTCTTCTTCCCCCATGAAGGAGGGCTCTTTGTGAGCGGTGTCCTGACTGTCTGAGGTCGCTTCGGTTTGAGTTTGTATAGACTTCCCTTTAGGAGGCTTGTTGAAGACTTGGACATATCCTACAAAGAGGAGCGACAGAAGCGCCCATCCGATCAATTGGTTTTGTTTTTTACTCATAAAATGCAATGAAGAAGGCTAAAGGTGGAGACAAAGGTACGAATTTAATTACGAATTATGAATTACGAATCGCGCTTTTTTCAACGAGGTCATTACTTTTTTGCTTTTATTCCTCATACTCATTCTTGGGTGACTTACTTTTCTTCCACCAGATTCCTGCGATGAGGGCAACGATGATGACTCCGGGAATGGCTATATAACACCACGTGGGTAGGAAGCTATCTTTACCACCCTTGTCAC
>JBCCFU010000089.1:0-5456 GCA_039029575.1 Bacteroidota bacterium
AGCGAGGGCTCTCGGATACGCTAAAGTCGCACACACTGCAGTCTCCAATTCAGCGCACTCCGCCTTGCTCTCTTCGTGCGCCTGACTCAACCCATGGAAAGGTAGCCATGCCCGTGAAACGCAATTTATTTAAAAAAAATAATTGTTTTTTCTATAGCTTTTTCAAAGTAATATGCTTATTTCAGAAATACTTCTTATATTTAAGGCATCTTTCTAAACCTACCTATCATGCAAAAAAGAACATTTACCCTCTCAGTCATAGCCCTACTTTCTTGCCTTTCTCTTTCTGAGCAAGCCCCCGTACAAGCGAGCCAAAGTGGATATGAAAACCTTACTTTTAAGGAACTCTTTCCAAGAGCTGATGAAATGGACTGGGTTATTCCTTATGGGCCTACAACAGGGCAGCGAGTACTTGGAGCTATCATCCGAGCTTTCGGGCTTGTTTTATGTATTACAGCAGGGTTCGCTTATTGGCATCTTGTAGCTTTGCTTGAATATATGGGTAATGAAAACCAGAAGAAGTTTTCAACCTTACTAGATCAGTATAGAACAACTCCTAATAATCCAGACACCTCACTACAAAGTGTCCCTTGGGCAGTGATTATCATAGCCTCTTTGTTAGGGGTATTTTTCCTATTTAGTCTATTGAATAAGCTATTGATTCATGAACAGCTTCGCTGCGGGAAAGAGGGCATGATGATACCTTCCTCTGCCTTAAAACGTAGCTTCATGCAAGGGATAGGTTACTTTTTCACTGCCCCATTCAGTCATCAACCTTTCTATATAAAGTATGACGAAATTTCGTATATACAAGACGTCACACAAGCCGTCATCGTCACTAACCAGTCAGAGTCAGGCGTAAAACAAGAAATAAAGAGGTTTGGCACAACACTTCAACACACCAACACACAGACCAAACAAACAACAGTATACGTGCGTAGCTTTGTGGTTCACAACGTAAATCCTCGTACAAACGAAGATAAGGAATATGTCCTTTCTGAAGGCAACTTCGGATCGACAACTAACTTCGGTTTGATGTTTGAAAAGATGCTTCGATACAGAGGGGTCCAAAAACTGTACAAAGAAATGCGTTAACCATGCAGCTTCATATGCCTTGCAGCAAGAGATCTCGGTCCTGAGGGAGTAATTCTCCATTTGCTATAGAATGGCCCTGAAATAGTTTTACTCCAGAAGAAAGATAGAAGCAAAGGTCTTGGTTGATTATGGCTATTTTTTGTATATTTGTACTACCTTCATCTTTCAAAACCACCATGAAGACAAAATCAATCTTAGAGATCATAAAGAGTTTACCTCACTTAAGCGTGATGGTCACGGTCTTTTGTGATTTTTGTGCAAGTGTGTTGATGTCTTATTTTCTTTCTTTCACAAAATTGACAAAGCCGACCACAGAGAAGCTGTATAAAAACCCAGAACTTTGTATAAAGCTCATCATGCTATTGTTCGTTCTTACTTACACAGTAGCCTTTCACCTAAAACCATTGAAAATAGAAGCAGGTCTGGAAGGATCTCTTACTATCTTATTAGCAAACCTACCATCGATGATCCTCTGGGTTGGTTGGTCACTAAGGTTTGAGAATATCGATTTTAAAGCTGCCTTGCTTGCACTCCTCTATATTGCCTCCATGCTCACCCTCACAGGCGCTGTATTGTGTGGCGTACAGTTTTCGTGGAAATAAAAAACTTAACCAGTCGCTTTCTACTCGCGACGAGTGACTTAGCCTAACCCCTGCTTTATCATGAAAAGATGGCATGACCCAGAAATAGAAGTGCTCCTTTCTCAAGAGGAGGCACGTCAACTTTCCACCTTGAATCTCATTGCTTCGGAAAACTTTACCTCACCGCAGGTACGTGCCGCCTTGGGTTCCGTCTTATCACACAAATATGCAGAAGGACTCCCTTTTAAGCGCTACTACGGTGGCTGCGAAGTCATTGACCAGATAGAGGCGCTAGCCATCGAACGGGCAAAAAAAATTTTTGGGGCTACCTGGGTCAATGTTCAGCCCCACGCAGGCAGTCAAGCAAACGCAGCAGTCATGTTTGCATCGCTTAAAGCCGGTGATAGAATACTAGGCTTCAACCTCAACCACGGCGGTCACCTTACCCATGGGGCTACAGTCAACTTTTCAGGGGTGCTCTATCGTTCAAGTTCTTATGGTGTCAATCCCCAAACAGGGCGCGTTGATATGGCAGAGGTCGAACGCATCGCCATGCAAGAGAAGCCACGCCTGATCATCTGTGGAGGTTCTTCCTATAGTCGCGACTGGGAGTACGATCGGTTTCGTGAGATAGCCGATGCCATAGGAGCCATCCTCCTTGGAGACATTGCACATCCAGCAGGACTCATTGCCCGAGGACTCCTAAAAGATCCAATGAAACATTGCCATATCATCACCACCACGACCCATAAAACCTTACGAGGTGCCCGCGGAGGCATGATCATGCTTGGGGAGAACTTCGACAACCCTTTAGGTCTCAGAGATAGAAAAGGCAAGATCAAGCCAATGTCCGTGGTTCTGGACAGTGCTGTCTTCCCAGGATTGCAAGGTGGTCCACACGAAAACAACATTGCAGGGAAAGCCGTTGCCTTTGCTGAAGTAGCTAGTGAAGATTACCATGCCTACGTCACCCATGTGATAGAAAACGCACAAAAGCTGGCCCACCTCTTTATAGAAAAAGGGTATGACCTTATCAGTGGAGGCACTGACAATCACCTCTTTTTGATTGACCTTTCAAACAAGGGCCTCACAGGAAAAGAAGCCGAAAAAGTCCTTGGTAAGGCAGGCATCATCGTCAACAAAAACGTCATTCCTTTCGATACCCAGTCACCTTTCGTTACCTCCGGCATACGTATAGGTACCCCCGCCATAACTACCCGAGGGCTCCGAAAAGAAGAGATGACACAAATCGCTGAATGGATCGACACTGTCCTACGCAACCCTACAGACGAAAATCTCATAGCTCGCATACGACAAGATGTACAAGAAAAAATGATCAAAAATCCGTTGTTTGCCTAATTATAGTACCTTCTCTTCCTATGCTTTTTTAAAATTTGGCGTTTGATGCTTTCATAGAAATGATAAAAATTCATACTCATAGCATAGTCCGTAGTTTCACCCAATAAGAAATCTTCCATTACCAGCGTTTCACCCGACTTCAGATATATCTCTATTATCCGAGCATTTTCATCCGTTGAATCCTCATCCATAGGAAGATAACTTAAACTTTCCATCTGCGTATATGGAATAAGCTGCCCCCTATCTTTGTAATATAAATTGTTCCCTGAAAATATAGGATCAATTAAAAGCACCCCTTTATCAGTTCCCACATAAGCCCCCGTATATTCGTTGGTAACTTGTTTTCTAAGCTTAGGCTCCCATGCCCACAAGCCAAACGCCGAGAACTCAAGGACAATAAACCCGCAAAGAGAAGAAGGACTATAAAATAAGCTTTTATTACCATTGGGTGAAAGAAATTTTATAAAATTTGGCAATTCTCTCAAAGCCAAACCCAGTCCAGTCAAACCAAAAATAAAAGAAATTATGTACATCCATCTTAATAACAATTTATATTGACAATATTTGATTCTATAGACATAAAAACCTATCACTTTATTGAATTGTCTTTCGCTTTGTCGGATGACCGAAGCCACCTTTTCATTTATACCCCTAGGAAGGTAAACTGACTTACTGTTGGATAAAGAAAACCTACTTCTCCTGCGCTTTCTCCTTGATATACTGTTTTGTCTTTTCATCTCAATATCAAAAGCATACATAAAATCAGAAAAAGAGACTTTACTGCTCCCGACTTCGAACAAAGAGAAAGAGACTTTTCGAGGGGACAAACCATTTTTTAGTACAATGTGATATCTGCTGTAGTCAGGTAAGATCTGGTCACCATAAGGCTCCTCGCAAAGAGCTTCAATATATTTATAGGGAACAAGTACAGTGCCTTTACTTGAATTTCTGTACACTAGATAGATCCCTTTGTCCGTTAAGAAAATATGAGTAAACATCGGAAGAGGTTCAAGAATCCTAATAAGAGGTGAAATCAGTAACAACAAGCCAAAGCCACTTGCCAACAAGAAAACAAGAGAATAATCTTCTATCTCCCTTCCAAACTTACCTCTCTTTGCCAGCCTCCAACCTAAAAATAAAACAGCATCAAATGCCAAGTATATTAAGAAAAGAGTTACTTTCCGCGAAACAGTTTCATATCTAATTTGTAAGTATGCCTTAACACCACGAAACTTTCTTCTACGTATAGCTCGTCTCGCAATACTTTTCGCTATGCTAGGTATGGAAGCACCATTTTTCCTTCTCGTATAAACGTATCTTTTTCTTGCTACTACGTCTACTACGGTAGAACATATCACCCCCACAAAAACAAAAGAACGTAAAAGCTTTTTTTTTAAGTTGTATTGCATGAACATATTGATATAAACACAAGGGTAGCAAAAATAAGCAATTCTAACATAAAAAACTATTCATTCACACAATATTAAAGATTATACACTTTCTTTAAAGTATCTGTATGATCACAATTATATTGTATTATAAACTCACCTATTCAAGCCTTCCATGAAATTTTTGGAGAGCCAATGACGGGAATTGAACCCGTGACCTCTTCCTTACCAAGGAAGTGCTCTACCTCTGAGCTACATCGGCTAAAGCGAGCGGGAAACGGGACTCGAACCCGCAACCTACAGCTTGGAAGGCTGTAGCTCTACCAATTGAGCTATTCCCGCTTATTACGTGGGGAGAGCAGGATTCGAACCTGCGAAGGCATACGCCAACAGATTTACAGTCTGCCCCATTTGGCCGCTCTGGAATCTCCCCAAGCATTAGGTCGCTCTTTTTTCAAAAGAGAGAAGCAAAAATAGCTTATTTCCGCCGATTTGCCTAAAAACAGATGCATGGATTTAACGAATCAAGGCGAAACGCTGCATCCATAGGGATCAAAGATCGCTTGGGTGGCGATGGATAGCTCCCTGTTTTCTCTGAAAATAAAAAGATACCACCTTCTTTTTAGACGCTTCTCCTTGGTGGGCAAGTTCGTTGTAATGTTTTAGGGCATAATCAAGTTTGTCTTTTGAGATGCCAATGCCTAATGTGTAGTGATAATTTAATTATTGGAAAACCTAAAGAAGAAGCTTTTCGCTTTGGCGAAAAGCGCTAACGAGGGAACTCCTAAAAAGTGAAACACTTTGCCCTATTTTTTAAATAACGTTGAATAAAGACTTGATACTCCCTGATATGAGCAGATCTCTCACGTTGTTCGAGATGAATTCTTCTTCTTTGACTCTCTTTAGTTGCTCGCTCGTCATTAGATTCTATTATTAAACCATTCTGATATAGGATTATTTTAAAAAGGTGATTTTGCTAGTTGTTTTAGTCATTTCCAGACACACAAAATTTGACAGTACCAAAAAGCCTTTG
>JBCCFU010000090.1:0-5409 GCA_039029575.1 Bacteroidota bacterium
TGCAGTTGGGCAGTGCCAACACCAGTTGCAATTATCCGTTTGCCTACTCAAGATATCTGGGTCGGGTCTCTTACCTACTTGGTACAACCTTCCCTCCGGACTGAATACGGGCAAGTACCGATCGTACTGGTTGCGAGCTTGGCGTGACATCGCTGTCAGCGGAACGCAGTTGGCGACCCAACTGTGCGGGCTGTACCACAAGAAACAACTACCACGTAAAGCCTGGTCAATTAACAAGGTAAGTTTGGTAGATTGGCACCCACTTGGTTGCGAGTTGTAGCCTCTAGCAGAATGATTGACGAAGCAACGAATACAAGAAGAACAACTCGAGCTACAGATGCCAGCCTGACCAATCCGTGACTCTCGATATCTACAAATCCGTTGCGAGTGGCCGCTGCTGTATTGTGAAGCGCTGGCCTTTGTACTGTGGTTTCGTTGCCGCTGCGCTGCTCTGCTGGTTCGCAGCGTGCTGCGTGGCCTGCAAGGAACAGTGGTTGGGCAGGGATCCGCTGTAGGCACTACTAGTTCGTCCTGGCACAAGCATTACTGGTAAGTTCCACCCTTAGTAGTGTTGCGTAACTTGGGTCGACTAATCTTGGCACGAAAGCTGGCAGACAACGTATGTGAGTGGAGTGGATGAGTTCGTTACATCGTGCTCTGTCCGGCGGCCGGACGGCGTCGAATATCATGTTACTCAGGACCCCAACTACGGAGAGAAGTACTGGTGGAGCAAGAGAGGTATGAAAGTAAACATATGATAGGAGATAGCGAAACCATGGCTAGGCAGCCATTCCTTTTTCGATGGGGATGTTTTCAGGTAGATAAGGGGGCTTTGTAGAAAGACTGAAGACAAAATTGCATCTACTTTCAAGCAGAGTGTATTACTTTTGTGAGCTAAAAAGTTTTTTATTAATTCACCGTGAAGATATCGTACAACTGGTTAAAAGAATATTTGCCATTGACTGCCTCGCCAGAGAAAGTAGCCGAATGGTTGACGCAAACAGGTCTCGAAGTAGAAAAGGTGACTCCTTTTGTGCCGCTGCCTTCGACACTGGTCATTGGGGAGACCATGACATGTGTAGCGCATCCCAATGCTGACCGGCTGAAAAAGCTGACGGTAGATATCGGTAAAAAAGAGCGTTTGCAGATCATATGTGGTGCCTCGAATGTGCAGGCTGGGCAAAAAGTGATTGTAGCTCCAGTAGGGACGACTATCACTTCTTTAGAAGGAGTTTGCTCCCATATTAAGAAGGTGAAGATAAGGGGAGAATATTCAGAAGGGATGATTTGTGCGGCGCATGAAATAGGTGTAGGGGAAGCAGAAGGTGAAATCATGGTCTTAGAGACGACACGACCGGCTGGTACGCTAGCTACAACTTATTTTGGGGTATCACCTGACACGATCTTTGACATAGACATCACTCCTAACATGGGTCATGCATGCTCGCACCTAGGGGTAGTGCGAGAGCTTGCCGCAGTGTTGGGAAAACAAGTTGACACGCCGATGGCAGAGCCTTTGATCCCATCCGACAGCCTGCCTATAGAAATAAAGGTAAAGGACGCTACCCTATGCCAACGCTATGTAGGTGTGGTGATCAGAGACATAGAGGTAGGCCCTTCTCCTCTTTGGCTTACAAATAAGCTGGCCTCCATTGGGGTGAAGTCTATCAACAATGTGGTAGATATCACCAACTTTGTGATGCATGGTATGGGGCAACCGCTACATGCGTTTGACTATGACCAGCTCGAAGGACCTACTCTCTTTGTGGGCCATATGGATAAGAAGCAGCAGATGACAACCCTGGATGGGAGTACCTTGTCGCTGAGTGGAGAAGAGATCATGATCTATGATAAAGGTGGGCCGCTCTGTATGGCGGGAATCATCGGGGCTAGCCGTCCCAAAGTAGGTACAACAACGAAGACGATTTTTTTGGAGAGTGCTACTTTCTCGCCTACGTCGGTAGCGAAAAGTGCTCGCACGCATGGGATACATACGGACGCGTCCTTCCGTTTTGAGCGGACGACAGATATAGAGTTGCCTTATGTGGCACTACAAAAGGCGACGACCTTGATCCAGAAGCTGGCCAAAGGGACCGTGGCATCCAGTCCTATCGATTATTATCCAAACAAAGCGGTTGCTACATCTGTGCCCATGAAATATCGATATATTGGCGGTCTGATCGGAAAGGAGATCCCTCCTACCCATATTCATGCGATCCTCAAAAGGTTAGAGATCGGTGTGCAAGACGAGGAGGAGGAAGGGTTCACTGCGTTGATCCCTCCATACCGTACGGAGGTTACAAGACCTGCCGATGTAGTGGAAGAGATCGTCCGCATCTATGGATATGACCATATTGCTCCGCAAAAATCTTATCAAGGGGTCACGTATACCTTGCCAGACAGGACAAAGTCGGAGGAGAAGGAGGCGGCGATCACCACGTTGCTTTCTAGCGAAGGCTATCACGAGATAAAGACCAACTCTTTGATGGATCATGCTTCTCTTGGTGAGGGGGGTAAGAAAGCTATCAAGGTAACCAATCCAATAAGTCAGGCGTTGAATACGTTGCGCCCTACGCTGCTCTACACAGGCCTTGATGTGGTGGCCCATAACCTCAATCATGGTAACCGTATGCTTAAGCTTTTTGAGATAGGACGTATGTATGCAAAAAAAGAGAAAGCATATGAGGAGAAAGTGAGACTCTCTCTCTTTCTAGCAGGTGAGGCACATGAACCTCACTGGGCCGTAAAAAGTCGTAACATAGCTCTACATGATCTCTATACCACTGTGACAAGGCTTTTCCACTATCTCGGCCTCCCGTCGATGGAAGCGATCCCTAAGTCACACCCTCACTTTGACGAATGCATAGCGCTGGTACACAAAAAGGAAATATATGCATACATCGGTTCAGTGGCTAGCCATATACGCGAAAAGAAAGGGATCAAAAGCGAGATCTTCTTTACGGAGATACCAGTTGAGAGGCTCATTGTCTCTGAAGAGGAACGAATAGCTGTACGATATCGCCCTTTCCCTCAAACACCTGCGATCAGACGGGATATCTCTTTAGAACTAGCCCAGAAGGTGACGTATGCTGAGGTGGCACATGTCATCCATAAAGAAAAGCTGCCATATACACTCAAGGTCTACCTCAAAGATGAATACAGAGGCAAAGGTATTGCAAAAGGTCATAAGTCCTATACCATCCATCTGGTCATCCAAGGAAAAAAAACTTTTCAAGAAAAAGAGATTACAAAGATCATGCAGCGGCTGACGAGCGTGCTGGAAAAGACACTAGGGGCGAAAGTACGGGAATAAGGCTTTACAGCAATTGTAATCTATGACTTTAGGCTGCGCTTTTTCGAAGAGTACGCAAAACGAAGGTTATTTCGTAAGGAGAAGTCAACCCTTTTTGCTAATTTTGTGGGATCTATCCCTCTTTGCATTCCCTATGCTCATTAAGCATTAAGAATGCTTCATCAGGAACTAAACTATGCCCTCCCTTTTACCTAAAAGAAATCATTATTCGTTCTTCACGTTCCCTCTTATCGTAGGGGTCTTTCCCCTGGTCTATTTTGTGTTGACTCACACAAGGTCGACATCACAAAGGGAAGAGGGCAAGCTTTTGGTGGTGGCTACCACAGGGATGATCGGAGATGCGGTGTCACGGATCGCTGAGGATAGCGTCACGTTGAAGACTTTGATGGGCCCAGGTGTGGATCCTCATAGCTATGAACTGAGCATACAGGACGGTGACCTCCTCATGGAGGCCGATGTCGTCTTTTACAATGGTTTACACTTAGAAGGGGCAATGCATGAGCCTTTTGAGAAGATGAAGTCACGAGCTGATAAAGAGATATATGCGGCAGGTGATGTGCTCAGCGATGATAACATCATCAAAGACGAAGGCTTTGACACAGGCCAAGATCCTCATATCTTTCATAGTGTGCGTCTATGGATTCGCTCCGTTCGTTATATAGGTGAGAAACTGATTCTCTTAGACCCTAAAAATGCCGCTTTCTACCGTGCGAACATGGAGGTATATCTCGCTGAGCTCAAAGCCCTTGACAAGGAAATAGAAGAGGCCATCAAAAAGATCCCAGAGGCACAACGCTATCTGATCACAGCACACGATGCGTTTGGTTACTATGGCCAAAGGTATGGGTTGACGGTCAAGAGCTTACAGGGGATCTCTACCGCCACAGAGCCTAGCTTAAGAAATAGAGAAGATCTTAAGAACTTCATCATTGAGCACCAAATAAAAATGATCTTCTCAGAAGCATCGGTACCCCAGAAAGGGATACAAGCAGTCATTGAGAGTTGCGAGAAAGAGGGATACGTTGTAGATGCCAGTAAGCAGCTCTATTCCGATGCTTTAGGCGATCGTGCAGGTAACGCTGGTACGTATGTCGGGATGCTCCGCACAAACACCCAATATATCGTAGCGGCATATGAAGATTATACGGTGAAAGAAAAAGGTAAAAGAAAAGCGAACAGCGCACCCAATACTATCAAAAAGGTGATCCGCCGCAAGAAAAAAGCTAAGACTATCTCACATGCATAAGACAAACGAACCCCCTATATTAGAAGTACACGACCTGGTGGTCGCCTACCGACACAAGCCTGTCCTCTGGAATGTAGACCTGACGTTTCCACGTGGCAAGCTGATCGGCATCTTAGGCCCCAACGGTGCAGGTAAGTCTACCCTACTGAAAGCGATCCTTGGGATGGTACCCTCTAACAGTGGCTGGGTGAAGTTCTGGGGAGAAACCTTTGACCTCCACAGAAAGCGTGTCAGCTACGTACCCCAACGCGAAAGTGTAGACTGGGACTTCCCTATCTCTGTCAAAGAGGTCGTCATGATGGGGCGCTACCCACATATGGGGTTCTGGAAGCGACCTAAAGCGGCTGACAAGGCCAGAGTAGATGAAGCGCTCGCACAAGTAGGCCTTTCATCTTTCGCCGACCGGCAAATATCAGCACTGTCAGGAGGACAGCAACAGCGCGTCTTTCTCGCGCGTGCCCTTGCACAAGAGGCGGACCTCTATATCATGGACGAGCCTTTGTCGGCTCTCGATGCTACTACCGAACAAACGATCCTTGAAGTCTTTACACAGATGACCAATGCTGGTAAGACAATCATTGTAGTACATCACGATCTACAGACTACACAGGCTTACTTCGAATGGCTTGTCTTGCTCAACATGTGTGTGGTTGCTGCGGGGCCAACGAAAAAAATACTCACGCAAGAACTCCTACAAAAAGCGTATGGCAATCATCCTACCTTACTTGTAAAGGCTGGCAACTTGCTCGAAGAAAAGAAGATCAAACCCCGCACACATTATTAGTGAAGAATGGCTTTTTATCTACTGGGCCGTGCACCTACATACCATAAAAAATCTATAAAAAAAGAA
>JBCCFU010000091.1:0-5408 GCA_039029575.1 Bacteroidota bacterium
AATTTACATCATGGTACCTTTTAAAGAATCCGCAGTTGAGAGAAAGTTTTTAGACTTTGACAAATTAATCAGAGAAAAGTTGTTAATTCTAAGAGAGATCATATTTGAGGTAGCAAATCAAAATGAAGAAATAGGAGAATTAACTGAAGCTTTAAGGTGGAGTCAACCTAGCTACATACCAAAAGTAACGAATAGCGGAACTTTAATACGTTTAGATAAGTACTATCCCAAAAAAGATCATTTTGCAATTTATTTTCATTGCCAAACAAATTTGATTTGGAATTTCAAAAAAATGTTTCCTCAGCTAAATTATGCTGGGAACAGGGCCATCTTTTTTAGTGTTAATGACAAAATCCCTAAAAGTATTCTAAAAAGATGTTTCTATAAGGCATTCACATATAAAATAAATAAAAAATGATTATTTTGTAAGGAAGCATCCAATCATCCCTACCCCATCGATCATATTGCTTAGGTGTATAGCTTGCTGACCCCAAAAATTGTTGAACTTGTATCATGACATCTCTTACCCTTTTAGCTGCCTTTCTCTTATCTTTTGCCAAAGAACCTCCTTTATACTCCCCAAAAGCAACGAAGCAACAAGTGCCAGGATCAGGTATAGAAGCACCAGAAGGTCTATTTTTTAATAGGCTAGATGACAGTTTCCCGATGGGTCTCGAGGAGACATATGCAACGAACTTTCCTCTTATTACTGAAAAAGAAGAAGAGATATATACTTTTACACCATCCAAAGCGATGCCTCTTATCGAAAACTACCTTCAAAAAGCCAAAAAGTATGAAGAGCGCGCACAGCAATATAAGAGAAAGAAAAAGCACGCCAAGGCTAAGAAATACATTCTAAAAGGGATAAAAACATTAAAAAAAGCCCTTAAAAAAACAAAAAAAAACGCTCATGGCAATCCCATCTACAGCGCAGAAATCTATCATGAAATAAGCATCATGTATCAGCAACTCACTGACCTACCCAAGGCCATCGACTACCTTATCAAGGCATGGGAGATCTATTCCCTGCACCGCGAGTCGTATAGCGAAGTGTTTACAGAAGTGACCAAAGAGTTATCTACAGCTTACTATATAGAAAAAAACTACCCAAAAGCCATTGAAGTCATCGAACCCAACCTACTCTTCGTTCAAAATACCGATGAGAATGACCCTTTAGAAAACTCAAAGACGCTTTACAACCTAGGTCACCTTCACGAAAAAAACGGGAACTACAGCCAAGCGGAAGTGTACCATAGAGAAGCCTTGGCTATCCTTACATTGACTGATACAAAAAATGATCATGAAAAGGCCGTATTTTATGATGGGCTAGCCAGCACACTTTTGAAGCAAAAGAAGTATAAAGAAGCCCAAAAATATTATCTCTTATTCTTTCGCGCAACCGAAGGTGACCCTCATTGGGAGAATATCAAGAGCGCTGATAATTATAATAACCTCGCTTTTCTCAACTATAAAGAAGGCAATTATGAACAGGCAGAGGTATGTTATGCGAAAAGCCTTGTCCTTAAACAAGTCATCTTTGGAGAGGAACACCTAGAGACGGCCGACGCTTCCCGTTATTTTGCCCTAGCCTTGACGGCACGGGGCAACTACTCCCTTGCATTAATATACTATGAAAAGGCCTTGTTCATCAAAAAAAGGAAGCTCCCTGCAAACCATTACAAAATCTACCGTTCTTACTACGACTTTTCTCTTTTCTATATTGATATAGGGAAATACAAACAAGCCATCACCCAACTCGTCGAAATAATGGAAATTCTTAAAAAAGACCATCCAAATGACTATATTACCATGGCGTACACACATATCAAAATGAACTATCTCCACTATTTGTTGGGGCACTACCAAGAGGCGAAAAAAAGGTATGAAAACTTTTTTAAAGAGTATGAGGGCTACTTTAAACGAGGCAATGAATGTTTCGTACAAGCACAACATGGCCTTGGGCTTGTAGAGGTAGCTCTCGGTAACCACGAACGAGGGGAAGCGTTGTTGCTGCAAGCGTTGCGGGCCCAACAGAAGTTTCTTGGCGACCATCATCCGAAAACGGCGATGTCTTGGTATGCCCTTTGTATCGCCCATTACAAAGCACAACGGTATGCAGAGTCTTCTGATGCTTGCATGAAAGCTCTTGAGATACGAATACACTTTTTGGGAGACTATCATCCTCAAATAGCACATGTTTATAACATGCTCGCCACCCTCGTATACGAAGCTGAGCATAATACCTATTTGGCTGAAGAATATTACCAAAAAGCGATAGATATTTACTTATTTCATTTTAAAAAAGAACATCATTACCTACCCATCTTCTATCACAACCTCGCTATAGTGTACATCAGCCAAGGCAGGTATCAAGAGGCTCTCAAACTCTATGAAGAAGCTTTTAAGATTAGACAAATACTCTTAGGCCCCACCCATGCCCAGACTATCGAATCTTTGGCACGTGTCACATGGATTATACAAAACTATGATAACCGCTTTTCTAAAAGTGCAAAAGTGGGGGCTTTCATCGCGTTTTTCTTTTTGATAAGACAATGCATAGCATAATCAAAAATAGCTGACCGAGGATCCCTCAGAGGCTTATCTGATTGCGTGGATTTTGCCTCGGGCAACAAATGGCATAGTCTGTCTTTGTGTCGTCACTTCCCTTCGAAAATAGCTTACGAAGCAGACGATGGCAGCAGACTTTCGGAAAAAAAACGGTGCAACAAGGAAAGTAGCCACACCAATATATCTTTCGACTATCTACCTCTACATACGAAGAATTTCCTAGGTAGCTTGTAGCCAAGAGTCCAACAAAGGATAGAGAAGTGGACACAATCCACACAGGATCGCTAGGACTGTGATACCAATGTATACCACTCAAAACAAAAGAGGTATTGACACCAAGCGAAAAAATAGAACTCGGCACTTCATACAGGAGGTCACGCCATCTTATCTTCTTCCAAGTAAACCGTTTCTCATAGGAAGGCTGGGCCAGCAAATACTCCTTGCCACTACCTTCGTCAGAGACTACTGTACATAAAATCGATAGTTTCGTTTCCTCCATTATCATTTTTTCTAACTCTTTAATAGGTACCATATAATCATAAGGTACGGTTACCTGCATTCTTTTATAGAACTTATCACTTTTTCGATCCTTTAGGTCTGCCCACAAACTAGCGAAATGTTTGTAATAACATGTCATATTCAATGGGGCCACATAATATTTGTGTATGAGGTCACTAGCGAAGTGCCAATCTTGAGAAGCATGTTCTCTGATGTAGCCACTCACTAATATTTTGTTTTCTCTATCATTTGTGTATTCAAGGTGTTTTTGGTCGTAAAAAGTTACTTCAACATCTTCTAACGCCATCATTCTGTAAAAACCTGTTGCCTGGATTGTTTGGAGATCGCAAGGCGGTCCAACACTTTTGACAGTTTTCAAACCGTGAAAACTTTGTG
Organism: Bacteroidota bacterium; assembly: GCA_039029575.1. Taxonomy (GTDB): domain Bacteria; phylum Bacteroidota; class Bacteroidia; order Cytophagales; family Amoebophilaceae; genus JBCCFU01. The sequence continues at coordinate 3,463 of JBCCFU010000091.1, forward strand.
GGGGCTCTTCGATACGGAGGTAAGGACAGTCTGAATGATAGACCGCTAAAGCGGCCGATATAGTGGTATTCGCAAGGGTAAGAGTGGTATAAGCTACTAGTGAAAAAAAATTAAGAAAACGCATGTTCTGTATAGATTTAAAGGTGAAAGATACTCATTTTTATTAAGCCTGTAGAGCGAAATTTTACCAGAGCTCACTAGGAGCGTAAGGTAGAGAGGTGCCTCTTGCTTGGAAGGCAAACATAGAAATTATTTACCAAAATTCATATAAAGCATCATATGGTCTTCTGCACAGGGGGCATTTTTAGCATTCATCCAACCTTCTAAACAGGCTGCGTGAAATACATGTATACAATCCTTCGTTCTAAACTTTTTTAAATAATCTCCTGGGTTGTGATCTTTACAAATAGCACAGCCTTCTTTGAGCTGGGTTTCAATTTTTTGGATTTCATAATCTCCTCCTTTGTACGTAAAGTATTTTTTTTGATATGAAAAGCCATCTTTTGAGTAATGTATTTTCTTTTTTTCTTTTCTTACTATCTCGGTTACTCCAAAGGCGGTGGTTATACTCATTTTTATGATAAAATCTGTCTTTAAAAAGATACAAATTATTTCTTTTAGTTTTTCGGTTTTCCTCCTTATGCCTGCCCACTGTTCGAGTCGATCGATCTCTCTTTGTAAAAGAGGAACCGTTATTACGTAGCCTTCTAGAATAAGTATGATCTTCTTAAGTTCTTTCATTTTTGTTTTATCTTTTTTATCAAAGACATATTCAATATCGTTGTGAGGAGACTCGTGTCCTACTTTTGCTTTTATCATGTCAATAAAGGCTTGCATTCCCAAAAAATCTCTTGTGACAATATCTACTTTAGCGAGTTTTTCTAGTAAATCTTTAGGAAGTTTTTTGCTTACGATTTGTAATAGATAGAGTCTCCTTTCGTCGAAAATCGAATGTTTAGGAAGGCAATTTAACATTGTACTGATATCTTCAAATGTTGACATAATAAAAGCCCCATTGATATTTCCACTAATTTCTATTGCTGATTTTTCCTCAAAAATATCCAACACATGTAGACCGCGTGCCCCTTCTCCTGCGAGGTAACTTTCGCAAGGCGACCAAGTCAAAAAATAGGGTTTTAAGCACTTTATGAACTTTTTTATGAACTTGAAATATGGGTATTCAACAATAAAAGAGGCTATTTTAGCGACTATGTCTGTTACGATACCACAACTTGCCAAAAGGGCAGCAAGATCGATATTTTGGTATAGATATATGGTACCACTTGCCTCAAGCAACGCAAAATAGTGCCCAAGAGGTGACCAGATAGCTTTTTTGATGGCTCCTTCGTACCTGATGATGTATACGGTTTCACCCGTGTGCGGATCCCATACGTGTATAGGGGTTGAAGGCACCTTTTTAGCTGACCTCTCAAAAGAAAGGACATATTGATCGTGTGGCGACCAGCTGACAATATAGCGCTTGCTTTTTATGATCGTATGTGCGGTATATCTACTTTTTTCTTCTCCTTGGGGAACTTTTCGAATGGATATTACCCTCTCTTCATAATCGACATGTACCATATGTCTACGGTTGTGCGCAAAGAAACAAGCATGGGTGCACACATTGCCAAAATAGTTTGTCATAGGCTCTTGATAGTTGCCTGTAGCGATGTTAAGGGTGAGAATTTTGATTCCCTGAAGTCTTGCTCCTTGCCATTGTCGGGAGATCAAAGAAGGAAGGTACAGCAAACGGCTGTAAGGTTTCAGGTATAAATAGTTTATATTTGCCACAACCTTTAACCTTACAACTTAAAAAAATTCTATGCCAACAAAACTACACGGTAGAGCAACAACTACCCCAGCGATCAGAAAAGCAATCCAAGAAAGTAAACAAACTATAAAAGCCCTCGCCCAAAAATATGGAATAAATCATAACAAAGTAAAAA
>JBCCFU010000092.1:0-5394 GCA_039029575.1 Bacteroidota bacterium
TAGCCTCGATAGAGCGTGGTAGCAAGCAGATAAGAGTGGCTATCGCAGATGTTCAATCCGAGCTTATCCGCTTTAGAAAGGTGATGGGCGAAGAAATCAGCCAAATACCTCCGGAAAAGGTCAGGATGAAAGAACTCATCGAAGATATTGTACCTACGCTTCCGAAAAGACGCACGTCTTCGGTCAAGGTGGAGGTCGAGTGTATAAAAGACTTTGAGGCAATGGTGACGCGCGCTTTCTTTCCTAATGTGTTGGTCAACTTACTCAAAAATGCTTACCTCCATGGAGCTGCTACAGAGATGAAGATAGCGATTGATGGGAGCAAACGAGAAGTTCGTATACGTGACAATGGCCGGGGTATCGCTCATAACATACTACCAAGTATCTTTAAGTTCCGCTTCACCACAGGAGGTGAGATCAACGAAGGCATTGGCCTGGCTCTAGTTAAGCTCATACTCAAAGCTTCTAGTACAAAGATAGACTGTATCTCTAAGCAGGGAGAAGGAAGCTTCACCGAGTTTGTGATGACTTTCCCGCCGTTGCCATAACTTTTTATCATACCTGCAGTAAAACCCGGTGCTTCACTGCAGGTGACAATGTCAGATGGTTAGGAATTAGGAATTAGTAATTGATTCAACTACCTTTGTCTCCTATAACTAATTTATTCTCCTTCCCAAATGGCTAAAAATTATTATACCCAAGAAGGTTTCGAGAAAGCAAAATCAGAACTTGAATTTCTCGAAACAACTGAGAGGCAGCGCATCATCCAAGCGATGAGAGAGGCACGTGCACAAGGAGACTTAAGTGAGAATGCAGAGTATGATGCAGCTAAGGAAGCACAAGCTAAGCTTGACAGCAGGATTGCAGAGCTAAAGATGGCACTTGGCAATGCCCATATTGTGAGTGCTGACAACGTGAACACTTCACAAATATCGATCTTGAGTCAAGTGAAAGTAAAAAATATAACCAATGGCGCAACCCTCACCTACACGCTCACCCCACCCAATGAAGTTGATCTAAAAGCAGGCAAAATATCGGCTTCCTCTCCCATCGGCAAAGGACTGCTAGGGAAGAAAGTAGGCGACAAAGCAAAAATCACTGTGCCTGCTGGAGAGTTTACCTTTGAGATACTAGAAATAAAATTTTAAAGTGGTTTTTATAATTTCTATCATACAATAAAGGATTATGCCTATCAAAAAGCTAGAAAAGCCATTTATACTTCTTTTACTCTCTGTCACCTTAGCCTCTCAATGCTTTATTAAGGTAACCCCCCATGTCGTCCTCCTAGTCGGTATTCTCGTCCTTCTGGCATATGGCATAGCCAAGAAGGTAGCCTGGGGTACCCTTGAGCAATATATGGTGGATGGCATCTTTCAAGCGTTTGTGCCAATGCTCATTCTTTCAATGATCGGTATTTTGGTCGGAGTCTGGATGTTGAGTGGCACAATCCCGACGATTTTATACTATGGGTTGCAATATATCTCACCTAGGTGGTACTATGTCAGCTGTGTGATCTTCTGTTTACTCGCCTCTTCTTTCAATGGGAGCTGTGTGGCAACGATCTCTACAGTAGGAGTTGCTCTCATAGGTGTAGCAGAAGGACTGGGTCTACCGCTGCCCATCGCCGCAGGGGCAATCGTCTCAGGAGCCTGCTTCGGAGATAAATGTTCACCCCTTTCTGAAACTACTAATCTAGCCCCCGGCATCCTCAACGTCGACTTGTATGTGCATGTAAAGCATCTTTTCTGGACGACAGTACCAGCCCTTTTCTTAACGCTAGCCATCTTTGGCTACCTAGGTATCCATACTGAACAAACGAATATAGCACACATTGCAGCCATGAGTGATACGCTTGAAACGCACTTTAATGTATCTTCTCTTACGCTCCTTTCACCTCTTCTGGTACTCTTGCTCTCCATGAGAAAGGTGCCTGCGCTGGCTACCTTTATCCTCGGCATCGTCAGTGGGCTGGTGACAGCTGCGCTGGTACAGCAAAACCTCGATCTACCTCAGTGGGCGGAGGTCGTACAAAATGGTTTTACCCTTGAGAGTGGAGATAGACTGGTGGATAAGCTGGTGAGTCGAGGCGGCCTTCAGTCGATGATGGGCTCCCTCTCCTTAGTATCTATCGCCTTGGCCTTTGGGGGCCTTTTAAATGGTTTGGAGCTGACGAAATACCTTTTAAACACTTTTGCTAGTAACCTAAAGACACGCGGCTGGGCTACCTTAGCTGCTTCCTTTTCTTGTGTGGCGATCAACTTTTTGTCGGGTGAGCAATACCTTTCTATCATCTTGCCGGGCAAGACGTTTGAAAAACACTTCCGTGACCACGGCATACCGCTCAAAAACCTATCTAGAACCCTTGAAGACTGTGGCACCCTTGTCAACCCACTCGTCCCATGGGGCGTATGCGGCGCTTTCTTCTATGGAGCATTGCGCGTCTCTGTCTTGGAATATGCCCCATATGCCTTCTTCCTCTATCTATGCCCCCTCTTTACCGTGCTCCTAGGCTTTTTCAACATAGATAACTCCAGCCTAAAAACATCTCATAACCCCTCATAAAAGAAGTGTCCTTACCTTATCGCGCCTTTTATACAAAAGAACACATAACATAAAAGGCAGTATGGGATCATGTACAACCCAAAACGATCCTTTAAAAGCACTGGGTTGACAAGCGATCGGCTAAGTGCCAAGATATATCTCGTCATTTTGGTACCATCATGACATTTGATCTTTTCTCCTTCATAAAGGAGGGCTACGGATGTCTCCACCGAGTTATCAGCTAAAAAAGAAGCAGCAACGACTCTCCTCCCTTCGCAATACAAGATCTCTTTTTTCCTGCAACAGCCGATAATTTCGGAACAGCAACTTTTTCTTTTATTCGAAATCCAGCAGACGACCTCTTCATGTTTATCTTTACCGTGCACGACTATATCTTGTCCATTTGGTGAACAGTCAAGGTAGGTTGGTCGGATCGTACCAATGTTGGTAACATACGCCACAGACGACCTGAGCGCGAGTGGCTCCAACACATTATATCGATAGGTATTGTGGTGAGTACATACCACCAACTTGCTCTCTTCGTCGGTGATCTTCACGTCCTTTATCTTTTCACAAGGCATTTCTTGGAAGGCTACTAAGTAGAAGCTCAAATATTGTGCGACAACCTCTCTTAACTCGTTGGGCAGCTCTTCTCCCATATATGTTGGATATTCTGGCTTATTTTTTATATAAGATCGTTGCGGCTTTTCTTTCCAGACGTATAAGGTAGTATCGCTGGCTGAGATGATGTAGCCTTTTTTTGCCCATCTGGTACAAACAGGGTGGGGATGGCCTTTACATATTTCATACAGGATGTCCCCTTTCCCTTTCAAAGTATCGACTATGCATAGCGCCGTGCCTTTAAAGCCAAGTAATAATTTACCAGAAGGAGAAAAAGTGGCTTGGACAAGCGTAGAACTCAAAGGCTTTGCTTCGAAGTTATTTTCTACAACGTTGTATCGGTAAAACAACGAATCAGTATAAAAATTGACATATACAGATAGATCTTTGGGAGAAAAAACTGCTTGTTGGATCTTTTGTCCTTTAGGCACCTTTTTTTTCCTCAGTTGGTCTAGGTTGATTTCTGCGGAGCAAAGCATTGAATCTGAAAAAAAGGCCACCCTCGACCTGTTTACAAAATAAATTCTCTTTAAGCGGCCAGGTATATCTAAAACTATTTTTAGAAAGATGTTAGGAGGAAAGAAACGCTTTTGAAGCCGTGGGACCAATATGATATGGAAGGGCTCTAGCAAGAGGGCTACAACGACACCTATGGAAAACAAAAATATTACAAATTGACCATAAAAGACTAGATCATAAAGGTTGCATTTTTGGGCGGCCTTCATGGCAAAGTATTCAAGATTAACAAAGGGTTTGACAATGAAGTATACATACAGTGTCTTAGACCAGCTAAAATAACGACAAGAGAGCTTCGTCAGATATTCTTGGGCGCTCATAAGGTGGTAGGGTTGGCAGCAAGATGTGACACATGCATGATAGTGGAGAGACCCTAGATAAAGGCGAGTATACGCTACTTTTTCAGATTGAAGAGGTTGATAGAGATTATAGAGATGATAAGCCCCCTGCAAGTGATGAATAGCGTCATTATATGCTTTGTGTTTACGATAAATCATCCCTTGGTCATAATAGTGGTCGGCTAGCTCCTCTGGTATCGTTTCTATGCCATCGCTAAGGGAGAATAGGTTCCCAATTTCGTGGCTGCGAGCTCTTAGATGGCTCCAGTACCGCTGTTTTTTATAGGAAACCACTTTTTTAGGCAACTCTCTTATAGTTCTTTCGAGCTTTCTTGCTATTTTTTTTCTCTTTTTACTTATTTGGGAAGAAGATTTGGGTTTACTGTTGAACAATCTACCAACGATATGTATCATTTTTTGATACGATCCGTGGGCATAGGCTTCTGCGAGTTTATCGATTTTTGAGAGGGGAAAGAGTTCGATGCCTTGAAATTTTTTGTGTACAAGTAGGTGAGATACAGTATGGTATCTTCGTGCTCTTCGTTCCATTTTGGCCGTTTCTTTGGCGAAGGAGTGGAGTTTTTTCACAAGGTTGAGGTAGTAAGGGTCTCTCTCGATGGTAAAGGTGTTAAACATGGTAAAGAAGTTTTTGCGCAGTACCGAGTGCAAGTCTTCGTATTCAAAAAAGAGATTATCATAAATGTGTTTGAATACCTGTAAGGTATCGAGGATTTTTTTATTTTCTTCTAGGTTTTCGAGCGCTTTTGTAAAAAAGTCAAAAGCATTTTCATACGCTTCTTTTCTGTAAGCAAGCTCACCATGGGCCTCACACTTATTGGCGAGTTCTTCACGTATATGCAAGAGAAAAGCATGGTTTTTGGTTAGGGTATTCTCTGTTTGGTCGATGGCATCTTCATAGCAGTCAATCACGCCGAACGCATCCTCATGTTCTTTTAGGCAGCTGGTGAAAGCTGCGTCTATGTCAGCAGGTGTTGAAGGCCTTTGCTGGCATAAGGGAATGAGGGGGTGATCCGTAACGCATTGGTTGGAGGAGGGTTGCCCGCCTGTGCAGGTTAGAAAGCTCAGGATGAAAAGTATAAGATGCATGATAAACAGATAAAAACGGTGAAAAAGGGTAAAATGGCAATGCCTCTCTCATTAGGCTAAGTTATGCGAATTTCTCTTTTCCACAAAAAGGTACAAAACAAAAAATGATGGGTACCCTCAAGTTTTTTCTCTCTCTTTGTAGCTACTGATTGGAAGCGGCGGATTTAGTTTTTACATGGTGTAGCATCGACTGACATCCTCACCTCCACTAAAATAAAGTATAGGCTTCCGTATCTTAGAATTTGGGCATGCTTGAAAAAATACACATAAA
>JBCCFU010000093.1:0-5367 GCA_039029575.1 Bacteroidota bacterium
ATAAATATCTTTTTAATATGATTACTAATATAACCAATCGTGTCAGCCTGATTACTATGCTTGTTTTCTTTTGGACACCTTCCTGTTGTGCAGCTCAATCTATAAGAGGACAGACGGAAAAAACAGCCGAACATCAAAAAGAGAGAAAGCTCGCTTTAAAAAAAAAATTCTCTAAGTACAAAAAAACCATAGTAGCGACATTAATTCTTGGGAGTATTTTTGCTTTGACTGTTATAGGGTCGCATTTTAAGAAAAAAGAACGGCAAGAGCAAGCAGCACTTGAGAGGCAGGAAGCAGAGCGCAAGCAAAGGGAACAAGAAGAAATAGCACGGCAAGAGCAAGCAGTACTTGAGAGAAAGGAAGCAGAGCGTAGGCAAAGGGAACAAGAAGAAATAGCACGGCAAAAGCAAGCAGCACTTGAGAGACAGGAAGCAGAGCGTAAGCAAAGGGAACAAGAAGAAATAGCACGGCAAAAGCAAGCAGCACTTGAGAGACAGGAAGCAGAGCGTAAGCAAAAGGAACAAGAAGAAATAGCACGGCAAAAGCAAGCAGCACTTGAAAAACAAGAAGCAGAGCGCAAGCAAAGGGAACAAGAACAACAAGAGAAAGAGCAAGAGCGACTCAAACAACTCCGAAATACCTACTTATCCGACGAAGAGCTAAAAAAACAAGCTCAGCTATATATTGACGAATATGGTAACCTAAAAGAAGAAGAAAAAAGCAATCTTAAGCAGCCTGAGTTTGGATCAAATAGCTCAAGCATATGGATAGGAGCTAAAATTGTCCTAAAAAATCATGCGGTAGAAATAAGATACCAAGGAATAAAAGATGCGCAAGCTATCGTCAGAAAGCATCAACTTAAGCGCCTTACTGTTCCAAATGCCATTGTATATAAAGGGTGGCTTGTTGCAGAACGTCTAGATTTGGAAAAGAAAGAAAATAACACGTCTAACTTAATAGATAGCGGTTTTGATTGGATGATATATTATAAAAAACATCAGAAAGATAAGGTGCTAGCAGAAATCATAAGAGAGTTTGCAATATACATAATGTATTTAAGCATGCAAAAGTCATTGGACGAATTTATTGTCAAGAACCCTAGACTGTACGGCTATGCATCAAAACGAGATGAAGTATATGGTATCAAAGCTTATATTGGTGGTGGATACGAAGCTCTAGCTGATCATCCTTATTTTTCACAATCTGGCCTGAAAGGATTAGATCATTTTCAAAAAATTTCACGTGGCTATATAAAACCTCTTGGTATAAATTATGCAAATGCTTCTCTTGTGAAAGGAGGCCGTATAGGGGTGGTTGATTTTGATAAAAGCTCGGTGATTGATTTCGACAGAAGTAGTGAGCGTGGTGATCAAATATCCCCTGAAGCAATAAAATATTTGAATTTTCATAAAATAGAAGTTTTAATTACCTGGGCACCTTTTCATTTTGACTACATCAGGCAAACAATAAAGGAGCTTACAAATAACCAGAAAGATATAAGCGATTTCGGGGGTGTTGAGGAATATAAAAAGCTTATGCAAGGATATCACAATTACGTCTTACGATGGCACCTTGACTACATTGAAAATCATCCCCTACCCATACACAATGGAAAAAAGACATTCACAGAAGCATTTCAAATAGGTTTAAAAAGAATTTTTAACCAGAGGCTAGAGGAGTTTAAACCTTCTAAAAAGTCTTTCGGTGAGAAAAGGGTGAAAGAATTCACTACAAAGCTAAGTGAAAAAGATGCCAGCGACCACTTTTTAGAGATATTAAATAAAGCGTTTGAAGAGAATTTGCAAAAACTAAGTAAAGGAAATACCAGTTACTCTTTTTTTAAGATGTTAAGTAAAGCTAAAGCGTTTGTAAAAAATTTACAGAAAAAAGGAGATCTCCAAAAATTCCAGGAAAGGACTTTTCTTATAAAATTTACGTCTTTCGAATACTTTGTCGAAAATACGGCAGACTACGAAAATAGGGATCTTATTGAAGAATTTTTTGAACCCATTTTATCTGAACTAAGAAAGGAAGGTCTTATATATGAGTTTAATTCATCAGTTCTCTGGGGGATGGCCATCAGGGTCTGACCTCCTCCTTGTAGGGGTTTGGCGACGAGTAGCTCAGCACTTCTTTATATGGTAAGATAATTTTTTTGTTTTATCTTAGTGTAACCATTGAGCTTTTAAACCCGTTTTATCATGAAAAGGTCACGTCTTTATCTTTACCTAACTTTTTGTTTACCTATTTGTAGTGGTGCAACGTATGAAACATCGGCCTTTATAGGCTTTCGAGGAGGTGCTCTAAAGTGTGTGACGACCTTGGCCATGGTATTAGGGTTTAGCTGGCAGAGGAGTGTACAAGGCAATGCGATCAGCACGTTTGGGGCCTCTAACTGTTCTAAAGAAGGGGCACTTGTGGTACCCTATGGAGACAATTTTATAGCAACGTCCTATGGAAGATGGAGGGATTGCCATGGCAACAGCTTTCTTTCCTCCTTTAATGATAATATGCTGGAGAGTTCTGTCTCTATAAAAATAGCCAATGGAACAGAAAGATCTACGCCCAGTACCTTGTCAAATGATGGGCGTGGGAGTTATGTCTTAGGACTGGATACATACCCGTCACCTTCAGAAATTGGACCTTTTGTGCTTCTAAAAGGTAGCTTGGTCAGTATGTCAGACACAGCATGGGGCTTGGTGTTCAATCGTTCAAAGTTTGCCTCCGCCTATGATGCTACCATCGGTACTAATGGTAGCATCGTCCTTGCAGGACAGTCTTTTAGGTGGTCGAGTCCCACGATCACGCAAGTAATGAACGATGGAGAGCCGGGATTTACAACGATTCTCGATTTTGGTTTTAGCGGTGCAGCCATCTCCATAGATGCGATCCCCGAGAGTCAAGGGGGAGGCTTTGAAGTACTTGGATATATTATAAGCAGAACTTTAGGTAGTGTACACTCTACACATAATAGCTTTCTTCAAAGATTGGACAATATGGGTTTTGCCATAGATCTTCCCTTTATTTTTGGGAGTCAAAACAGAGATCAGCCTGAAGTTGTCAGGGTTGACTCCCAAGGAAATACGATCTATTTGATATACATGCATAGCGCAAGTCTAGGAGTATATGGGGATCTCGTCGTAGGAAAAAGAACGCCTAATCGTACTTTTTTGTGGGAAAAGAGCCTTGCAGCTGAGGAAATTATTGATTTTTATCTACTAGAACTGGATGTACAAGATAGTATCTATATCACAGGTTTGGTAAAAGATCCCCGGGACGCTACAGTTATAATGGCATTAGATAAGTATGGCAATGTGATACATCCTGCCTTTGCTTTGGGAGCCAATGATACTGGTTTTGAGCACTACCCTTTAGATATGACGATTGTCAAAAATAGCTATGGTGTGATTGTTGGAGGCTATTATGGTACTACAGGCGGTACCAAGGCCTTAGTCTATACGTTTGAACTTGATAACTTTCACACTTGTTATTCCTATAATATCAGTGTCAACCTTACCGACATTGACACTTTATACCAATGGGGAGGTGCTGATGCCATATATACGCAAACGGAGGTCTATCCAGTAGAGGTAAACATGAGCTCGTTTGATCATTATTCCGAGGGGTTATGTGCGCTTATAGAAAGTACTGCATTTCCTACGAAAACACCTACCCTAACCCCTTCATCTTCTCCTTCTAAATATCCTACTAAAAACCCTACCCAGGCTCCTTCGGTTTCCTCTACGCACACTCCTTTATTCATCCAAGCAGAGGCCGAAACGTTGCCTCCCAAAGAGAGCAAGAAAGAAAGTGCAGAAAACTTTTACCAAGCGTTTACTCCATCAGAGCAAGCGGCGTTTGTTGGAACCATCAGTGGAGTCGTTGGACTAAGTCTCCTTGTCTTCTTGATTTATCAATGGGTAAAAAAATATCAATTTATGGCACAGCTAACCTATACATCAACAGCTGGTAGCGAGACATAAGGATGATTTAAAATAATAAACCACAAACAATAACTGAACAAAATCATGATAGAAAAGAATAATAATACAAGATCAGAAAATAGCCACAATTTTTTCTCTTGGCGCGCGCTTTTTGTAAGTTGTGCGATGGCGTTGGCCCCTATGACCGTGCAGGCGGGCTGGATCAGTTCGGTGCTCAAGACGGTAGGGATGGGGATGTTGATGATGACGGTGGATCCTCCGCAAGCAGATGCTGCTCTTACGCCTGCTCCTACGGTTATAAGTCCAAAGTCCTTGATAGCGACAGGGATAAATCCTTATGTCGTATCTCGTGTGGATGGAGAAGCAGGGGCATTTAGCTATTCTTTTCAGACCTCCCCTACCTCACCTAGAAATCTATGGTTCGCTCGATGCGCCCACTTCTCGTGTGCCAATGAATCGATGCCTATGGCTATGCAAATTGCCAGCAACGTAGGTAGGGTACACGCCCTTGAGCTTACTCAAGCAAAATTGCCTGTCATGCTTTACGTAAACAATCAATCGAAAGAACTCATCAGGGCTCAGTGTACCACCATTGACTGCCTAGGGGGAGGCATTATCCACTTTTCAACGTTGGCTTCTTCTTTATCCTCAGAAAATGGGTATATCTCTTTTGAGTTGGATGATAATGATGTGCTCGTGGCCACACACAATAATGGCTCTTATGTGCAAACGATCCGATGTGCAGATGCTAGCTGTACGGGGCCAACGACTGTCAATGTGACGGCACCTGATGGCAATGAACATCATGCGCTCCAGCTCACGAGTGCCCCTCTTCCCGTGATTATTTACAGTGATGTTAGTAATAATCTTATTGTCCGACGGTGTGCAGACTTCTTTTGTGTCTTTTTATCTCTCCCTAATATCCTTGCCAATAATGCTATTTTTCATGCGTTTAAGATAGATGAAGATAACTTTCCCGTCATCACCTATTTCCATACGCAAGCTGAGGAGTTGAGGATGATTCGCTGTCGAGACGCTTCTTGTTCCAGGAATAATATACAAGTGGTGATCTATCCAGCACTTTTTTCGACTATGCAGAGGAGTACGCTCATACTAGACGAGGGGAGCCGTCCGGTCATTGCCTACTTGACCTCAATCAATGTAGTGCGGGTGGCGTGGTGCTACAACAAGTATTGTACTCGTATCACTACCTCAAGTATAGACAACATCAGTCCAATGCCTTTGTGGGCTGCTACTCTTCAGTATGTAGGAAATTTAGAGGTAGCCATAGCGGCCATGGCTAAAATATTGCCAAATCCCTATTCACCGTGCCGTTGGCACGTCCGCGGCATGCGGATTTCCAATTGCGCTATTCGGAGCTGCCGGTTACTGGATTTTCGGTATCGAGCATGCTGGTAGTGCC
>JBCCFU010000094.1:0-5365 GCA_039029575.1 Bacteroidota bacterium
ATCAAATGCATTTATGCAATGAAAAATGATTTTTTTTGTATATAATTTAAAAGTGTTTATAAAAGTTATAATTAAAGATAACTAATATACATCATCGATCGATTGTGAGTGCCTAAAAAAGCTTTAGGGGATATATACAGGTAGAAAAAACTATTTTTTTTCCTTCTATATACCAGAAAAAAAGCTTTAGAGGAGATATATAGGTTAGAAAAAACTATCTTTGTTCTTCGATATACCACAAAAAATTTTCTGTGTGGCTAAGAAAGACAAAAACGACAGCTATGTTAAGACACAACCAATACATTTTGACCTTTATTACTCCTTTCTTAATAAGCCTAGTAGCACTGCTCTTCCCTACGCAGTCAGTGGCCATGGATGATCTTCAAGCAAGGAAGCATAAATTTAAAAAAGACCTGAGAAGCTACAAAAATCAGGTTAATCAAGATTTAAAGAAGAGAAGAGCAACCCATCAAAAACAGTATAATGAGTCATTAGAAGCCATTGAAGAGAGAGAAAGAAAAGCACGAGAAGTCACAGAAGCAAGGAGGAAAGAACTTGAAAGAATGCATACACAAAAAATGGAAGAATTTGATAGAAAAAGAAGGCAACTTGCAAGACAAAGACTCCCAAAAATCGACGAGAATCAAGAAATAAAAGAGAATCCAAAGGATAGAACCATCCCTGACCTGTCGTCGGGTCAAAAAGATAGATCAAACACTCAAAAGTCCTCGTTCCCTCAGAAAAAAACTAACTCTCAAATAGTATTGATTTTACTGCCGACTCTCCTCATTATTATGGGCCTGTCAGTAGTGATCTTGCATAAAAAGCGGAATAAAATGACCCGCCTTAAAGTTAGAGGGTCTCAGTAGCGAGGAAAGCTTGCTATTTAATGAATTTTTAAGCTTATGACTCCCCTTGTTTTGGGTAAATATAAGAAGCTGACTAAGCGCTTGACTTTGTAACCCCTGGGATCTTGCCATTGGCTGCCTTATGCCTGAAACATATTCTGCATAGAATAAAGCGTTTGAGGATGAAACGTCCTCTTTCACAACTCCAGCATCTCTTTTTAAGCCGTACGCGAGAGGCATTTTTTGGGAGTTTATCTAATGCAAGGTAGTCGCCTTCTTTTTTGAGTTTTTTGTATTTTGAGGCATATTTTTCGACCATGCTTTCGCGTTTTCTTTGTCGTGCTGTAATAGATTTTTTAGGCATATGATAAAAGTTTTAGAAGGGAAGTCCCATGGCTTTAAGTAGGTGGAAGGCTGCTTCGTCATTTTTTGCTGTGGTGACGATGGTAATGTCCATGCCAGCCATTCTTTGGACATTTTCAAGCTTTATTTCTGGGAAGATAGTTTGGTTTTTGACACCGAGTGTATAGTTACCTTGCCCGTCAAATGATTTCTTACTGATACCTCTAAAGTCACGTACACGAGGTAGTGCAAGGGTGATGAGCCTGTCGAGGAATTCGTACATGTGCTTGCCGCGTAGTGTGACTTTGGCAGCAATGGGCATTCCGATACGGAGGTTGAAGTTGGATATGGCTCTTTTTGACTTGACGGGGATGGCTTTTTGTCCTGCGATGGTAGTGAGTTCATTGACGGCTGTGTCGATGAGTTTTGGATTTTTAGTCGCTATGCCGATGGATTGGTTGATAACGATTTTTTCTATTTTAGAGACTTGCATAGGAGAGCTATAACCAAGCTCTTTTTTGAGTTTAGGAATGATTTCTTGTTGGTACTTTGTCTTAAGTCGTGGGATCATGATTAGAAGGGGTTACCTGTTTGCTTATCGTAGCGTTGGCGTTTGCCGTTGTCGTCTTTTTTCATAACTACGCGGGCTACTTTTTTCGTTTTGGGGTTGATGAGGGCGAGGTTGCTAAGATGTATGGGGCCTTCTTTTTTCTCCATACCTCCTTTATCATCTTCCCGGGTAGGTTTGACGTAGTGAGTTCTGAGGTTGACGTTTTCTACGATGGCGGTATTTTTTTTCGGATTGACCGAGATGACGGTACTGGTCTCTCCTTTATGGTTGCCTGCAATGATTTTTACGGTATCTTTTGTTCGTATTTTTGTTTTGTAGTGGGCCATGATGTCTATAATACTTCGGGGGCAAGTGAGATGATTTTTGAAAATCCGTTTTCGCGCAGCTCTTTGGCGACGGGGCCTAGGATACGTGTGCCTTTGGGATCTTGGTTGTTGCTGTTGATGAGGACGGCCGCATTGTCTTCAAACTTGAGGCGCTCTCCTGTCTTTCTTTTTATCTCTTTTTTTGTTCTGACGACGACAGCGCGGGATATTTCGCCTTTTTTGACGTTACCGTCTGGGGTAGCTACCTTGATGGTGACTACGATTTGATCTCCGACACGAGCGTAGCGCTTTCTTGTACCACCGAGGACACGGATGCAGAGTACCTCTTTGGCACCGCTATTGTCAGCTACTTTAAGTCTTGATTCTTGCTGGATCATGTTAGTTATAGATTACTAGTTACTAAATTTAGGATTGAGTGATTTCGGCGACGCGCCACCTTTTGGTTTTGCTAAGGGGGCGTGTTTCTATGATTTTTACGGTGTCGCCTATTTGACACTTGTTTTTTTCGTCATGCGCAGTAAACTTCTTGCTTTTACGTATGTATTTACCGTAGATGGGAACTTTTACTTTTCTTTCTACGATGACCGTAACGGTCTTGTCACCTTTGTTACTGGTCACTTTACCAGTTCGTTCTTTGCGTATGATCTTTGTTTCTTTTTCCATGATATTTTTAGGATTTAGAATTATTAAGTGCCGTCTTAATCTGTGCGACAAGTTTACGACGATGGCGTATTTGCATGGGGTTTTCGATAGAGTTGATTTTGTGGGCTAGCTTGAGCTTCTTTAGCTCTTCTCTCTCATTAGTGAGTTTTTCTTTCAACTCTTTGGGGGCGAGTTTGGAGATATCTTGGTATTTCATA
This sequence comes from Bacteroidota bacterium, assembly GCA_039029575.1. Taxonomy (GTDB): domain Bacteria; phylum Bacteroidota; class Bacteroidia; order Cytophagales; family Amoebophilaceae; genus JBCCFU01. The sequence continues at coordinate 2,948 of JBCCFU010000094.1, forward strand.
ATGTCAATGTCGTGTCTTTGGGTTGTGTGTCATCCAGCTTGGTCGTGATAGCCTCTACGGGTCACCATTTTTGTTTTAAATCCTAGCTTATGGTCTGCGACACGCATGGCTTCCTTCGCAATGTCGATACTTACGCCTGCTATTTCAAAGAGTATACGACCAGGTTTGATGCGGGCGATCCAATACTCGGGGTTACCTTTCCCTTTCCCCATCCGCACTTCTGCTGGTTTTTTGGTAATGGGTATGTCGGGGAAGGCGCGGAGCCATACTTGTCCTTTTCTTTGCATGGTACGTGTGATAACGATACGTACGGCTTCTATCTGCCGGGCGGTGACGCGGCCGGGCTCTAATATCTTAAGGGCAAAGTCTCCAAAGGCGATTTGGTGTCCGCGTTGGGCGATACCTTTGATACGTCCTTTCTGTACTTTTCTATATTTGACTCTTTTGGGCTGTAACATAGTGTTTAAAATTTGCTAATGACAAATGACCTATTAATTTCGGGCAAAGGTAGTGTTTTTAAGGTCTATTTACCACTTTATGGGACATTTTTTTCTGTGACATTTTATTTTTTGGTCTTTTTAGGGTTTAAAAGCGTCTTTTTTTGTCAAGCATATTACAAAATATCATTTCGAGTGAGAAAATATTAGGGGCATCTCTTCTGTCATCTTTAGGACCTTCGCTTTGGAATTGACCTGGTTGGTCAAGAAATTCTATCACCTTATAGAAGTGTTTTTCACTGCTTCCTATCAAGAAGCCATTGTGGTTGCCCTCATGTTCATAAAATCTTACTTGATTATTGTTTTTTTGGGCTGTCTGAAAAAGAACCCTACCAAGCGAATAGGGGACGGTATTGTCTATTTTACTATGCGCGAGAAGGATAGGACATGTTACTTTTTGAATGTATTGTAGGGTGTTAAATCCGTAACGAAGGGATGGGTAGAAGAGTATCTTTGTGTACCAAGGCAGTACGTCAAGGATCTTGGTATAAGCTCCATCGAGAACAAGTGCCATAGGTTTGTGCTTTGCGGCTACATAGGTGGCGCAAGAGGTGACCATGGACACCCCCATGATGACGATCTGATCTTCACGATATTTAAGTTGAGAAACTAAAAAGTTATACGCAGCATCTGCGTCTTCATACATATCTTGGTATCGGTTGGTTGATTGTCGGTTGAGTAGCTGTCCTCGATAACTCGGTTCAAAAATGTCGTACCCCTCATCAAGAAGATAACTTTCTACTCCAGAAGAAGAGGATGCGTTAGGAATATCGCTCAATCCTCCTGGCTTAAAGAGTAAGACGACTTTTTTATTTGTTCGATCTCTACTCTTCTGCAAATATCCACAAAGCTCGGATCCACTTTTATTCTTATACATATAAACGCTCAGATCTTCTTCATCATTTGCGTTTTTGATGCGGGATTTTACTTTTTCTTCATTTTCTGCTGACGGCCTATTCTGTTGAACAAATAACGGATCTTGCAAACGGGTGAAATACAACGTGAGGTTGAGGGCTATGTAGGGGACCAGGAGGATAAAAGTATTGATGATCGCCAGCTTATAACGATTGCAAAGAGAAAATATTTTCTGTATGAAGGTTCTCTGAGCAATTTTTATTTTGTTGGCTAGGGCAAGGATCTCATCTTCTATCTCTTCATCATCTTCTATTGAAAGGTCTATATCTTCTATCTCGTTGATAAAGTCGGTGAGGTCGAGGTCTTCAAATTCTTGAATGTGTAGGATGAGATCTGCTTCCTTTTGGGTGAGCTGATCTTTATCGCTCTGCGTTAGCGTAACTTCTTGTAAAAAGGTAAAGGCATCTTCTGGGTTGTCAAAAGGCTTTTGTTCTTCTTTCTTATGCCTCAATATATCAAAAATTATCCCCCCTATTAGTAAGACAATCAGGCCGACGATGGCTACTTCGGCCATATACACCTTGGTGGAAAGTAGCTTACGGGATCCATTTTTAGCCCTTATATCGATGATAGTAGTAGTTTCAATATGAGGGATGTTCTCTTCATCTTCAACAAATCTACATTTTGTTGCAGCCTTGATTTCTGCTAAAAGTTGATATGGAAATGTTGTTTTATTTTCGAGTTCAAAAATCTCCATTTCATCCCCAAATTTTGCATAGCTCCTACATAGTTTCGTAAGGTCTTTTTCTGAAAATTGAAGTAGGGTTGCTTGAAAGTCTTTATATGCTTGACTTTGAAATACAATTTTGTCCTTCTGTTTCTTAGGATCCGATTTTACGATATTTTTTTCTTCAAATCCTTTATTACTCAAAGCTTTCAGTAGGTAGTTGTCAAAAAATTAGCAGTGTATCTTTTATCCATGACTTCACTGTGACAACTGATGAGGCACTTCGCGGCATGACTAATTCTAGGCCTACTTTGGTGCGGCACGACTGCTTGTAGGGGC
>JBCCFU010000095.1:0-5301 GCA_039029575.1 Bacteroidota bacterium
AAGCTTCATAAATAAAGTACCGTAATGGTTTAAATGCGAAAACGGATGACACGCATTGAGAGAGTCTAGCGAGCAAATCGCAATTGCCAAGAGGGAGGATAAGCCACTCCTGAAGGATGCCAATGACTCGGTACAAAGAAGACGACCTACCCAATGCTCTTTTATGTGCAGAACATGGTAAGCCCGTCCGTCGAAAGATGAGCGGGTAGAGGAAGTCTCAAAAAGTGAATGGAAGCAGTCGAAAAGAAAGCGGAATACATAACGCGCTCCATAGGGGTTCAAAATTTGCCCTACTCGAAAGAGGGCAGACTTGAGACTGGTGGTGCGACGGTATAACAAAGTCGGAAACGATGAATTGTAAGAGAAAAGTTAGACATAAAAATTACTTATGAACGTAATCAAACAAAACTTTGAGTAGAACGCCATAAACTAGCGAAAAGTAAACCGAGAAGTTAATCGACTAAGACAGCGTATATACTGTACTACGACCCAAGGAGACCTAAAGAAAGTACGAAACCTACAAAAATTAGTACTTCGAGCGAGAGCTAATAAACTATTGGCTATACGCAAGTTCACCCAAGTCAACAAAGGGGAAGCTACCCCAGGGGTGGATAAAATGGTGATCACAAATAACAAACAAAGAGCACAACTCTATTATAAGTTATTACAACACACACCGCAAACAGAAAACTGGACGACTGGATGTGGAAACGACAAGAACGGTATAGTTTCAGAATGCATCTACAGAAACCATCGTGGTGGAAGAAAAAGCCTTATTGGGGATATATACCACATAGAAAAGATCGATGGGTATTTATGGATAAAACCACAAAATCTTATTTAAAGAAACTTAGTTGGATTCCGATAATAAGACACATAGAGGTCAAAAGTCGCAACTCACCAGACGATGGAACCCTGAAACAATACTAGAAATTGAGGCAAGAAAGAAAGAGGAAATACACGAATAACAGTATAAGAGGGAAAATATGGAAAAGACAGAAAGGACTTCGTCTTGTATGTCAAGACCACATCGACAATGGAGAAGAGAGCCACTTACATTATATCATACCCAAGAATCAAGTAGGAGGGAATTCCCTAAACAACCTGTGCATATTACATGAAATATGTCATAAACAGGTACACAGTAGATACGGTCATAAAGTAGCTACACGTACTACTTGAGCCGCATGACGGGTAACTTTCACGTGTGTTTCTTAGAGGGGAAAGCCCTCTATCTCTTCGTTAAGAGGTAGAGCGCCGACCTACTCGACGCGTTGCTCGCTCGTCATTAGATTTTATTATTAAACTATTCTGGTATAGGATTATTTTAAAAAGGTAATTTTTCTAGTTGTTTTAGTCATTTCCAGACACACAAAATTTGACGGTACCTACCTGCATAGCATGCGTTGATGGTGAAGGGGAGATAGATATTCTTTCGCAAGAACGCTTCTGACTAGCAACTACTAATTTTTGGTGAACCTATTGACTTCTTGTGTGGTCATCCAACGCCACTTACCTTCTGTAATGCCTTCTAAGGAGAGGTGGGCATAGTGGGTGCGTGTGAGTTGGGTAATATGATGGCCAAGGTGTTTGAAAAGGCGACGGATGATGCGGTTAAGTCCCATATGGATGGATAAGGAGACCTTTCTTTTGCTCAGGCGTTTGAGTGTATCAACGCGCACAGGCCCATCTGAGAGAGTCACACCTTGCTCTATCTTTTCAAAGTCATCGTTCGTTATCTCTTTTTTGGTAGTCACCTCATACCTTTTGCTGACCCCTTGCGAAGGGTGGGCGAGCTGATCTGCAAGGAAGCCATCGTTGGTAAAGATTAACAGGCCTTTGGTCATATAGTCGAGCCTTCCTACAGGATAGAGACGTATGTGGTCTTGGCTATCAAGCAAGTCCATGACTGTCCGCCTCCCTTGAGGATCGTGCAATGTCGTTACATAGCCTACAGGTTTGTGTAAAAGGAGATACTTTTTCGGTTGGGGGCGGAGCACCTTGCCTTGGTAGGTTACCTTGTCTTCGGGCTGTACGTGATAGGTTACATCTGTATGAACACGTCCATTGATTGATATTTTGCCTGCTTTGACGAGCTTTTCTGCGGCTCTCCTTGCACAGACACCGGCGTGGGCGATAAATTGATTGATATGCATGGGACAAAGATAGCTATGATGTACTAACTATGCGTGTCAGTGACCTTTGCCCTATTTAACTATTTATGTTTGTTGTGATGTTGATGCCTATTGTGGTTGTCTGTAGTCAACAACCGATTCATTCAGCTTAGCGTTTTTTACATACCACCAGGTAACAATGACACCGACAATAATGAAGGTACCTCCGATGATGCCTCCAAGAAACCACCCTTTCTCAGAGTAACTAAACTCTTTATAAAAGTTTTCTTCACTTTCATCCTTGTTTTCTTTGGGAGCCAAGGTTTCGGCTTCCTCTTGGATGAATACTGGAGCATACGTAGGGGGAACGGAAGGATAATATGCACACTCCATTCTTCAGCTCCATTGCTACTAAGCTTGCCCATCAAACTATCAAATACCTTGACTCCTAGCATGACGACCCCTCCATCTGGGGTGGCAAAACTGTCATAGATCGTATAACCTTGAAACGCTGGTATGGACGATGTCCATACTTCATGCCCCGTGCTATTAAGGCACGTTGTATACCCTCGTTGGTCAATGTAATGGCCTATCTAAAAATATTTCCATTGAGGTTGCATACGGTATCCACCCAGGAGCGATAATTGCCATCACTCGACTCCTTGATCCCCGTAATCCATTCAGGATACTCAGACGTGTTATCGAGTTTGAAGAGCAATCCCTGGTTTTGATAGGATAGACGTCTTCTTTCCCCTGACATTAAAAGTCCTCCATCTGGCGTAGGAGACACATCGAAGTTACCTTTCCAAGGACCAAAGTTTATATTCCTTGTATGTCAGATCATCATCAAATATTGAAGCGATCCAATGGTAGGAAGAAGAACCAGGAAACCTCCCATAACCTACTACAGCTACCTGATTATTTTCGGTAAAAGCAACAGACTGAGAAACAAAAGCTCCTCCTTCTTGCCCTATAGACTTCATCCCAGATTCTATCTCTCCACGGCATGCCAGTAAGGAGAAGAGCGCGGCACCCACAGTTTTTAAAAGACCCGCTTGAAGAGGTGCTAAAGAGGAAGCAAGGAATACAATGCTGAAAAAATGGAAGGAACGTTTTGTTTTCATGGTAAAAGGGTTTTTAAAGCTTTATATATCAAAAATTATAAACTAAATACAAATAAAAAAAATTTATACCGCAGCACTACTAGGTGTTGGTATATAAGGCGCCGTGTTTATAGCAACTGTAATTTTATAGTATACTAGCAATTTATAAATCAAGAAAGCAACGATACTTAGCCCAACGACTCCACTGATGGTTCCAACAAACGCCGCTTTCTCTGATGGAGTAAACGCTTGGTAAAAGTTTTCTGCACTTTCTTCTTTACTCTCTTTTTTAGGAGGCAAAGTTTCGGCTTCGGCTTGTGCTTGGATGAATACAGGAGTGTACGTAGGCGTTGCAGTAGGAGAAGTCGAAGGGAGCTGGGTAGGGGATTTCGAAGGAGAAGATGAAGGGGTTTGGGTAGGTGTTTTCGTAGGTATTTTAGAAGGAAAAGAGGTAGGCGTTTTTGTAGGCATTTTAGAAGGAGAAGCCGTAGGTGTTTTCGAAGGAAAAGAGGTAGGGGTTTTTGTAGGCGTTTTAGAAGGAAAAGAGGTAGGGGTTTTCGTAGGTGTTTTAGAAGGAGAAGAGGTAGGGGTTTTCGAAGGCATTTTAGAAGGGGAAGCCGTAGGTGTTTTAGAAGGAGAAGCCGAAGGTGTCTTAGAAGGAAAAGAGGTAGGTGTTTGGGTAGGCGTTTTAGAAGGAAAGGGCGTAGGGTCTTCTGTAGGATCTTTTGTAGGGACTTCTATCAAACACGGAGTAGTTTCATTGATACCAAAGGAAGTGATGTTGAACTCCGAAGGATCGTAATACCTCACCGCATCTAAGAGAGAAGCAACGTTGAGGGGAGGATTACTTATAGTCATATCATTTGTAACATTCAAAGAGGAGAAATTAGAAGGAGTAAAAAATTCACAGAGGTTGTCTTCAAAATTTTGCAAATTCGCTAAAATAGTGTCTTTTAAATAAAAAGAAAAACTAGTAAATCTATCAGAAGGCCCTGTAAATGCCATACGCCCACTTGAAGAAGAAGCGATGCTATAGTCGTAAAAATATAAGCCGCCATACATTGTTTTTTGCGATATTAAGGTGCGGTTACTATCCCATTCAAGCAACAATATACTATCATCTGGCGCACCACCAATGATACCTATACCAAAGAAACTTCCATTTACGGGGGAGGTAAGGCCATATCCTCTGTCTTTACCACTATCGCCTAATACTTCTATGCTTTCAACGATACCTGTGTGACTGACCAGCACGTAAGCCAAGTCGGTATCCCCAAAACCAAATGCTAAAGAATTTTTGGTATATCCCAGTAGCAAATATCCGCTATCCAAGCTGAATGTCACGGATCTTATCACAATGTCCTCTATATACACGCTCCATTCCTCAACTCCATTGCTACTAAGCTTCCCCACCAAACTATTTAATGACTTGATTCCTACCATGACGACCCCTCCATCTGGGGTAGCGAAGCTGTCAGAGAACCTATAAGCTTGAAACGCTGGCATGGACACCGTCCATACTTCATGTCCCGTGCTATTGAGCCGCGTTGTATACCCTTGTTGGTTAATGTAATGGCCTATCATAAAAATATTTCCATTGAGGTTGCATACAGTGTCCACCCAGGAGCGATTAATGTTATCAATCGACTCCTCGATTCCCGTAATCCATTCAGAATTCCCAGAAGTAGTATTGAGCTTGAAGAGCAATCCCTGGTTTTGATAGGATGGACGTTGTCTTCCCCCTGATACTAAAATTCCTCCATCTGGCGTAGCAGATACATCTTGTCTATCATACCAAGGGCCTAAGTTTCTATTCCATGTATTTGTCAGATCATCATCAAATGCTGAAACGATCCAATGGTATTTAGAAGAGCCAGGAAACCTCCCATAAGCAACCACAGCCACCTGATTATTTTCGGTAAAAGTGACAGACCGAGTCATAAAAGCTCCTCCTTCTTGCCCTATAGACTTCATCCCAGATTCTATCTCTCCACGGCATGCCAGTAGGAGAAGAGCGCGGCACCCACAGTTTTTAAAAGACCCGCTTGAAGAGGTGCTAAAGAGGAAGCAAGGAATACAATGCT
>JBCCFU010000096.1:0-5257 GCA_039029575.1 Bacteroidota bacterium
AGTCCATTTTTTTTACCTTAGGCCTTAAAAAAAATGATATTTCATTGGTTTATGATCAAAAACTACCTCATCCCATGGCGGGTAATTTTCGCGACTTTACTAGGAATATGCTTTTTTTTATGACTGTATAAAGGACAGATTGCTAGTAAAGTCGCGAAAATTACCCGCCATGGGATGAGGTAGTTTTTGATCATAAACCAATGAAATATCATTTTTTTTAAGGCCTAAGGTAAAAAAAATGGACTTTCCAAACAATTCACTTCTTCTTTTCAGCTCGAATGCTCCTTTTAAAACTTGCACGCATGGCCTCCTTATGCTATACTTGCCATAGAATAGCAACGTTTCCTTTGAAACATTTGGCTCCAACTCACCTCTTCAGGCGGCAACTGCCACTCCTAACATCTTGCTGGGGAACCTTGTATTACAATCCCTCCTTTTTCTTTATTTCAATGATCTACCCATGACTTACAAACTAGATACACTCAACACCTATTCTATTGAACAGCTTCAAAAGATAGCTACAGACCTTAAGATAGAGGGTTTAGAAGGCCTTGACAAGCAAAACCTGATTTACAAGATCATCGACCGTAATGCAGAGGCAATGAGCCTTGCCTCCAAAGTAAGTAAGAAGGTAAGCAAAGAAGAGGGAGCAACTCCTTCTTACAAGAAAAAAGCCTCTTCAACAGCGAAAGGAGAGAAAAGCCATAGGAACAAAAATAGTAAAGAGGGAGAAGGCTCTCCTTCTCACAAGAAAAAAGTCTCTTCAACAGCGAAAGGAGAGAAAAACTATAAGAGCAAAAATAATAAAGAAGAGGGGGCAAGAGAAGGAGATGAAAAAACAAAGAGCTTTGAAAAAAAACAAGAAGAAGGTGAAAAAGCTAAAAAAGAGTCTAAGAAAGAAAAGCCTGCTTTTTCGATACAAGACCTTTCGATCCGTGGCATGGGGGTTATTGAAGTCATGCCCGATAACTACGGTTTCCTTCGCTCGCCAGACTATAACTACCTAGCCAGCCCAGACGACACCTACGTCTCTCACAATATTGTCAAACAATTTGGCCTTAAAACAGGAGATACTATCCAAGGCAGTATCCGTCCACCTAGGGAAGGAGAAAAATACTTTGGACTCCTCGACGTTGAAAAAATCAATGGCAGAAAACCTGAAGAAGTAAAAGGTAGGGTCAACTTCAAATACTTAACATCCCTTTTTCCTCAAGAAAAGCTTAACATCATCACAAAAGGTCAACACCCATATGGGACACGCTTTGTAGACCTCTTCTCTCCTGTAGGCAAAGGACAACGTGGTCTCATTGTTGCTCAGCCTAAGACAGGGAAGACCTATTTGCTTAAAGACATAGCCAATGGTATTGCCAAAAATCACCCAGAAGTCTATTTGATGATCTTGCTGATAGGCGAACGTCCTGAAGAAGTGACAGATATGAAAAGAAATGTGAAAGCAGAGGTCGTCTCCTCTACCTTCATGCAGTCAGCAGAAGAGCAAATCAAGGTTGCCGAGACAGCCATTGAGAAAGCAAAGCGACTGGCTGAGTGCAAAACCGACGTAGTCATTCTTCTCGACTCCGTCACGCGCCTAGCCCGTGCATTCAATGCAGCAGAACGTAGCTCAGGAAAGACAGGGACAGGAGGCATCGAATATGTCGCTCTCAAGAAGACACAAGAGCTCTTTGGTACGGGAAACAACCTTGAAAATGGCGGTTCGGTCACCATCCTAGCTACCGCACTCGTCGAAACAGGTTCACGTATGGACGACATCATCTTTGAAGAACTCAAAGGTACGGGCAACATGGAGCTACAACTCGATAGAAAACTCGCTAACCGTGGTATCTACCCTGCTATCGACATCCTCAAGTCAAGTACCCGACGCAATGAACTGATGCAACCTGAAGAAGTGTGCAAGCGCCTCCGCGTCCTACGGCAAGTTATTAGTGAAATGAGCTCCCAAGAAGCCATTGAGTTCATCATCAAAAACATGAAAGATGCTAACAGCAACGAAGACTTCCTTGCCGCTATGTATCGCCCTGCCTAAGATGCCACGATGTCAAATGCTCCCTACAAAGCTGTGATTGGACTTGAAGTACACGCACAGCTACTGACCAAGACGAAGATGTTTTCCCCAGAGGCTGCCTCCTATGGTGCTCTTCCTAACACGCAAGTGAGTGCCATCACCCTAGCCCACCCAGGCGCTTTGCCCTCTATCAATAAGGAAGCAATCGACTACGCCCTGACCATAGGGCTAGCCTGTCATTGTAAGATCACTAAATACAACAGCTTCGCGCGTAAGAACTACTTTTATGCAGACCTCCCCAAAGGCTTTCAGATATCCCAAGATAAAACCCCAATATGTACGGGTGGCTATATCCCTATACAAGATCCTACCACAAAGGAAGAGAAAAAGATACGTCTCCAACGCATCCACCTTGAAGAAGATACAGGCAAGTCACTCCACGATCTTATCCCAGGACATACTTTGCTCGACTTCAACCGCGCAGGAACTCCCCTTGTCGAAATCGTCACCAAACCTGACATCACTACTCCAGAAGAGGCGTACCAGTGCCTCACCGAAATACGTCGCCTAGTACGCTACCTTGACATCTGTGATGGTAACATGGAAGAGGGCTCGTTGCGCTGTGATGCCAACATCTCAGTGATGCGTACCACCGACACAAAGCTGGGGACGAGGGTAGAGATCAAAAACCTCAACTCTATCCGCAACGTACAACTCGCCTTAACATACGAAATAGCCCGTCATACCGAGATCCTGAAACAAGGCGGTACCCTTACTGAAGAGACACGCTCCTTTGATGCTAGCCAAGGCATTACCATACACCAACGTAGCAAGGAGACACTCAGCGAATACCGCTACTTCCCCGAACCTAACCTTAGCCCCGTCATCATCGATGATGCTTGGAAGCAGAGAATCGCCGAAGAGATGCCTCTGCTACCCAGCGCACTCCTGGAAAAGTTTAAGACTACCTATGGCCTCTCCGACTATCATGCCAACGTGCTGGTCAGCGAAAAAGAGATCGCCCTCTTCTTTGAGGCTATCTGCGAAAAACTACCTGAAGACCCCAAAGCTGTCGCAAATTGGGTCTTAGGCCCGATAAAATCGTACCTCAACGAATATAAAATCACCCTGCAAGACTTTCCCCTCACCCCATCAACATTGGCACAGCTGATACAAATCGTCACTGAAGGAACACTGGGCTTCTCCACAGCTTCACAAAATCTTTTCCCTGCGTTGATAAAAGAACCTAATGCCGACCCACGACAGCTTGCCGACCAACTCGGCCTCATCCCAATCAAAGATGCTTCCCAGACAGAAAGTTGGGTCGACGAAGTTATCAATGCCTTTCCCGATAAAGTAAAAATCTATCAAGCAGGCAAGAAAGGTCTCCTCGGCTTCTTCATCTCTCAAGTACTTCAAAAAAGCGAAAAAAAGGCTGACCCCAAGACTGTGGCTGCTTTGCTAAAGGAAAAGCTAGGCTGATAGCGTCCCACGAGAGGATGAATCTGACTGGTTCATTAGGTTCGCAAGAAGCTGCCACTATAAGGGGCTACCGTTTAGTGGTCGAAGGGTATCTATTACACACAACATCAGCGTACTAAGGTCGCAACCGAGAATCCAAAAAGGGAGTTATTACATCGCCGCATGAGAACCTACTTTTTCGCCATCATCACATGCCTAATCGCCTTTTTCAGCCCACCAGCCTTGACAAAGAAAAAGACCAAATACAAAGCGCAGGCACCTTCTCCACGAAAAAAATACCTTGTAGCCCTTTAAAATTTGGCTTTATCATAAATTTTAATTTCTTCTAGTTTTAAGTAGTATGGCGAACCTTTTACAATATCAATTAATTTAGGTGCGACGGATAAGGTATGAGGGCCAGGAAGCTGTAAGTTTTCTTCCTTTTCTATTTCTAGCGTCTCGATAATATCTTTTGGAGGTATGCGACAGTCTACATCTCCTTCAAAAAAATGATGATCACGAATTAAGTGGAGAAGTAGTGATGCAACTTTGATAGATTTTCCATTATGTTTATTTTTGATTATAATCTCTCGTGAACCTCGTCCGCACGCCCCCATACTATTACAAAAATTCTCTCCATAATTTTCTTTGACAAGGGAAAAAGGGCACTCTTGGAAGCCACGAAACGTTAATATTGTCACTTCAAATTTTTGGCGTACCGTCACTGATTCATAGAGTTCCTGTTTTTTTCCTGCTTCCTTGATAATATCTGACAATTCCTGATATATCTTTTCATAGGAGACCCCGTACTCTATAAGTGTCTGTCTATCTTTTTCAACGACATCTTGTAAGCTTTCGCCTTCTTTTAAAAAACCCGTTTGAGAGCTATAAATACCTTGACTTCCAATATATAGTCTTTTATAAAAAGTATCGAGTACATCTTTAGGTAGTCCATTTGGCACTAGTCCATATAAAGAACCAATAGACCTTATAAACGGATCTTGATAGGATTTGCTCGGAATGGTTGTGTATATATTTGTTTGCTCTTTATGATCCTTGTTAGGTTTTGAATCTTCGTTATTCGAATCTTTGTGAATAGTATGTGATTTTTGGTTGGGTAGTAAGATCTCTTTGGGAGTTGATTTTTCCGTTAATGGGTCATCATTTTTTTTGAAAGGCTGTTCTTCAGGGTTAGTCGACTTAAATATCCACATACATACGACAAAAACGAGCATTCCTGCTGAGCTTGTTATGAGCAATTTTTTCAAGCTTTCTTTATGATAATTTTTTTGACTCGTTTTGAACGGTTTGCTACTATAGGCCTCTATCTTGGAGGAAACACTACCAACCAGGCACATCGTAAAAAATAAAGTACTTTTTCTCATCATGATAAAACTAAAATGGCAAAGATAATATGTAAAAGCTAAGAAAGCTAAAGCTTTAGCGGAGTTTTTATGAAAGGACGCTATAAATTTTTATTTATTTTTTTTTTAAAATTTGTGGCTTACAAAAACAAATAAACAAAACAAAGATATGTTAACATCCAAACGAACCTGTTTTCAACGATACTATATAGTACTTTTCTCCTTGCTTGGCTCTTTGATGTCGATGACGTGCTATGCATCCACTGCTGGAAATGGCGCGCTTATACAAAACCTTCTCTTAATAAAAAGTAATACTAGCAAAGCTAGAGAAGTCATTGACTTATTGAATAAATTAATATACGAAGATGAAAGCTTGCATTTTATGGAAAGAGATTTTATATATAAAAAT
>JBCCFU010000097.1:0-5238 GCA_039029575.1 Bacteroidota bacterium
ATCGTGTCCAACCTTGCGATCGGCGCTTGGGCGCACCGAAAAGCGACAGCGGGGAGCTTTGAAGATTACGCGCTGGCAAGTCGGAACTTGCCCACGGGGGTGCTGGTGATGACGTTGCTGGGAACGTTTGTGGGCGGAGGTAATCTACTTGATCCTGAGTGGGCCTATAAGCATGGTTTTCTGCAAGGGTTAGGAAATATAAGCTATATTATCGTCTTTATTCTTGTGGGAACTTTTTTAGCACCTTCTTTGGTTTATTTTAATGATTGCTATACAATCGGAGATTTAATGAAACGGTTTTATGGATCAATTGCACAGTTATTCTCTAGTCTTATTGGAATACTAATTTCATTATTTATCATCAGTTCTCAAATACAAACTATCGGTAAGGTGAGCAACGTTATTTTTGAGATTGACCCTTCGCTCGCTATTTTTATTTTTGGTATCATCATAGTGATATATAGTGCATGGGGAGGTATGCGAGCTATAACTTATACAGACGTTTTGCAATTGATGATGTGTTTCTTTGTACTTACCCTGATTTGTGGCATGCTTATACAAAGGATCGGGGGAATACAGGAAATACTTAATGCTCCTCCCAAAAAGCTATCTATCTTAAGTAATCCAAATTTTTATTTTAAGCTTAAAATAATTTCTTTTTGGGTAATTTTTCCAACATTTTTACTCACTCCTCCTATTTTTCAGCGCATGCTTATCACACAAGATAAAAGAAAAGTGCGGAGTTTGTGGTATGTTAGTGCATTTTTTTATGCGGTTATCTCTATTTACACCGTTTTGATAGGTATTGGTTCATACGTAGGAAGAGAAGAGTTAGGGTTAGACACGCGTATCAACCTTTTACCTCGATTGGCAAAAAGCTTGTTTGGAGAACAGGGGTTAGCAATTAGCTTTGTTTTTGTTGGGATGATTGCTATTTTAATTTCGACAATTGATTCTTTCTTTCATGCGATGGGGGTTTCTATTATGCATGATTTAGTTGATCCTATCGCTCAGTTCTTTGGCAAGAAGAGCCTCAAGGTCGAAAAAAAGTTGCTTTATACGAAGTTTGCGATTATTTCGGTAGGTTGTTTGTGCATTGCAATGGCACTTTGGGATAGCAGTGGTTTACTCACAAATCTCAAGTATTATAGTTATGCGGTGTTTCTTTATGCGATCGTTCTTGTTCCTCTTATTTTCGGTATTTTAGGGTTCAAGACAGATCAGGTTTCTTTAATAACATGCTGTATTACGTATGCGATCAGTATATTTATATTTTACTCTTTAGGATGGGGTAAAGATTCTTATTTTTTACCGTCTATATTTCTGGCCACGCTCACTTATTTTATCACCCATATTTACATCAACAAAGGCATCGCTACCCTTACGCGCAGCAAGCTCACGGTCGCTGAACGCCTATGGATCCCCAGCTGGGAGGGGACGATGAAGCAGTTGCATAGTTGGCTTACCGCCCCTTTGCGCCTACCTGCGATCGCCGACCGCAAAATTGTCACGACCCCGACACAGTCGCTCGCTTTCAGCTTGGTGATGATCTTCTTATATATGGTCGGTAGCATCACCGTCGTAGACGCCTCCAACGAAGCCCTTTACAGAATGGCTGCTATCCGTGGGATTGGGATCACGCTCTGCGTAGGGCTGATGCTAGAAGGGATATGGTCCAAAGGTCTCAAACCTTACTTCCCGATGTACTGGTTCTTTACCCTCTGGTATTGCCTCTCCTTTGCGGGCTCGCTCACTTTCTTACAATCACAGCAAGGTGCGATGAGCATCGCTTTGTGGGTAGGTGGTTTTATATTACTGGCCATAATAGTAGATAGTGTCACCTTCTCTGTCTTAGTCACTTCTGGGTTAGCACTCGCTTTTGGTGGGTGGCGGATCGTGTATGGAGGATTACCTGAAGATATTTGGCAGGGGAATAAAATGATCATCGCTGTAGTCATAGTAGTTATCCTCATAGTCGGCATATTGCTTTTCAGTCGAAGAAGAGAGGAATACAACATAAAAAGGTTTGAGTGGAACCGCATTGCAGCAGGCATACTGGCGCACGACTTACGGGGCACGGTGCAGATGTTGGGTGGCTCTGGTAACACGCTACAAAATGCCTTCAAAGAAGGGGAAGAGATGAATAACAAAGAAGGCAAGGAGGGTTATCACCTGTCAAAAGGTCGTTCCCTCTTCCTTAAAAACTTATCGCAACATATGGTAGACAAAGCTTACTTCGCCAGACGTGATATTGCAAGCTTCCTCGACTTTATGCAGAGTCAGATCTTGGGTAAGTTCGAACAAGCAGAGATGAGCATGAAACAAGCCGCCAAAGAAGCGACCCATAAAGTATCGACCCAAATAAGTAAAAAGGTAAAGATCACATGTCCCCAAGACTTTACTGCAAAAACGTTGACAGGCATTTTTCCTAATGTGATAGGCAACCTCCTTAAGAATGCTTCCACTCATGGGAACGCTCAGGCCATAGAGATCATCATCGACAGTAAAAAACGTACCCTCACCATCCATGACGATGGAAAAGGGATCCCTTCGGATGTGTTGCCCCATATTTTCGACCTTCACTATAGTACCACAAAGGGAAAGGAAAATTCAGGTACAGGACTCGCTTTTGTACGGATGGTGATGGAAGCTTCAGGAGGAAAAGTATCTTGCTACTCCAAACATGGCACAAAAGGATCTTTCACCGACTTTGTACTAGACTTCTCGAAGCGGTGAGCAGACTTTTAAATAGGTAGAGGTTACAAGAGATGCCTCTTGCCTAAAAATTGTAAAAGGCCCGCAGTGTAATGTGTTACTTTTTAGATATATTTTAATTTATTTTTTAAAAAGATTTTATTTTATTACTTTAGAATCGCGAAATGAAAACATATCACTAAAAGAAAACCCTATTATCATGAGCACTATCAGAAATTTGTTCCTAAAAAAGAAAACAATATTTGGGCACATAGCCCTTTTTCTCCTTACTACAAGTTCCGTCTCTATCAAAGCGGCTCTTGGCCCTAATTTGGACGATTACTCGGACGCTTCTGATTGCGAGTCATATGGGATGCAAGGAGATGACGATTTTCACATGGAACTGGAAACCATGGATTTGGGAGAGAAATCAATTTATACTCCTCTTCCATACTTTTCTGACAGTGATTCTTCTGATAATGATTCTTTTCCTCGTCCTAGTAAGTACAGACAAGAACCTGTCTGTGTATCGTCAATTACCCACACAATAGATGAGTCGGATCTTCAGAAAGAGATCAAAAGATTGAAGAAAGAACTTAGGGAAGCAAATGGAAAGAATGAGAAAAAAAGTCGGAAGATAATTGATCTTAAAAAAAAGTATAAAAAAGTCAAAAAAGAAAAAAAAGATCTACAAAGTAAATTTGATAAACTTATAGAACTGAATAAAAAGGTTTTAGAGAAAAATAAAGAATTATCAGATAGAAATGAAAAATTATGGAAAGAAAATAAAGATTACAAAGAAGAGATAGACAAGTTCAACACAAAGATAGAGAACCTCAAAAAGGAACATCAACAACAAATTCAACAACAGCAAACAGAACATCAACAACAAATTCAACAACAGCAAACAGAACATCATCAACAAATTCAACAACAGCAAACAGAACATCAACAGCAAATTCAACAACAGCAAACAGAACATCAACAACAAATTCAACAACTCAACAACAGAATTGATAACCTAAATAACACAAATAGAAGAAGCGCAGCACCAGCTGCTACTGGCGGTGCTACGGTGGGCATTGTTGCAGGTGCTGGAGCGGCTTGGTATAAAGGAGCCAAGATTGGAACCATTGTAGGAGGGGGAGTAGTTGGAGGCGTTGTAGGAGGAGCTATAGGATACGGTCTTTATAAAGCTTTTGGCGAATAACATTAACCCTTTAAAATAATATATCATTATGGAAAAAAAACTATTGATCATACTTCCAATATTCCTTGTTTGTAGCAGTACCTATGCATCGCAATCATCTTGCCCTACCATGAAAGAACAACTTTTGGCAAGAAAAAAGCAGATGAAATCTCCTACAAAAAGAGAAGCTCAGAAGAATAATTTAAAGCCTCTTCAACAAAACAGTAAACCCACAGGGCGAATTATTACAGACGAACAAAGAGAAAATGAAGAAATAAAAGAGTTAGAGGAAGACTTAGAAGACACACAAAAAGAAATAGAAAAAGAACTCAATGCAATCCCTGACATATCGGAAGCGAAAAAAACACACGAAAAGTACATGGTAGATTCGGGTATCGATGATGCCAAGTTTTTACTAAAGCTATTTAGAAAACAACTCGAATGGGAGAACCAAAAAGAAAGCTGCGACCCAAAGACTATAAAAGAAATAGAAGATAAAATCAGAAAAGAAGAAGAGAAAATAAAATTATTGACAAAAAAAATGGAAATTTTGAAATATCAAGAAAAGATAGATCTCCCCTTACGTGATAAAAAAAATAGAAAAGAACATACATCTAGCCTTTTGATAGAAGATCAGCTTATACAAAGAAATAATTGGATTAAACAGCATAAAGAAAGCATCCCAAGAGGCACCCTATCTACTACTGCTTCGAACACCTCAATATACACAGTGGACACGCTAGAAAAAAAAAGAGATCAAAGGCTTAAAAAGATCGCGAAAGGGATCGAAAAAGTTCGCCAAAAAAACAAAAAAAAAGATGAAAAGATATCATTTCTCTTAGAAAGACAAAGTGATCTGTACAAAGAAACAGAGGAATTTTATAATAAAATACGAGGACCAATCAAAACAATGGAAGAAATTCATGAAAAAATAGAAAGAGATCATGCAAAAATAGGAAAATATTTAAAAAAAATAGAAAAAAAGATTGAAAAAATATAAAAAGATTTTGAAAAAGATTTTGAAAAAATAAAAAAAGATCATGAAAAAGATTTTGAAAAAATAGAAAAAAAGATTGAAAAAATAGAAAATGAACATTCTATAGGAAGTACCGTTGTGACGGGGTTAAGTGTAATTGGGGCAGGAGTTTTGGGATTGGTATGGTCTGTTAAAAGCCTTGTAACAACTCCTCAAGATTCACCACAGGTGATACTCCGAGATCACGGCGGGCCCTTTCCAAAGTTCCCAATCCAGTTTCTGCGGGGGAGGCTCGATGGGTTTGTGCCCGATTCCGTTGCGCGGCTTGCAACAATCGTAAAAGGGGTTACGCACGAAGAGCGAGTCTCGTGTTCGCAAG